>NZ_JAEFCH010000030.1:0-50853 GCF_016406015.1 Acidovorax sp. IB03
CTCTCTCATCTCCCGAGCCTACATCAGCTGCGACCGGCATTTGTGCAACAACGCCGCGCGCTACAACCACGGCCTGGTGTACGCCACCAACCTGCAATACAACCCCACCACGCAGGTCGGCAACCCCTGGGCCAGCCTGCCAAGCTACTGGAGTTCGCTGGTGGGCACGGTGCGCGCCATCAACACCGCCACCGCCCTTCCCGCCTGCTGACCAGCCAACAAAAAGCCCCGCCCGGAGTTGCTCTCCGGGCGGGGCTTTTTTGTGGGTTTCAACGGCTGCGCTCACCGCAGCCCGCGCAATCTCAGGCTTCGCCGAGTTCGTCGGCGCGGGCTTGCGCAGCAGCAAAGTCCAGGTCGCCACTGTAAATGGCGCGGCCGCAGATGACGCCTTCCACGCCTTCGGACTCCACAGCACACAGCTGCTCAATGTCGGCCATGTTCGACAGACCGCCCGAAGCGATCACGGGGATGCTCAAAGCCTGGGCCAGCTTCACGGTCGCGTCGATGTTGATGCCCGAGAGCATGCCGTCGCGGCCGATGTCGGTGTAAATGATGGACTCGACGCCCCAGTCTTCAAACTTCTTGGCCAAGTCCACCACTTCGTGGCCGGTGAGCTTGCTCCAGCCGTCGGTAGCGACCTTGCCGTCCTTGGCGTCCAGGCCCACGATGATGTGGCCGCCGAAGGCGCTGCAGGCGTCTTTGAGGAACCCGGGGTTCTTCACCGCAGCGGTGCCGATGATGACGTAGCGCAGGCCGCCGTCGATGTACTTTTCAATGGTGTCCAGGTCGCGGATGCCGCCGCCCAGCTGCACGGGAATGTCGTCACCCACCTCTTTGAGGATGGACTTGATGGCGCTGTAATTCTTGGGCGTACCCGCAAAAGCACCGTTCAAATCGACCAGGTGCAGGCGACGTGCCCCGGCATCCACCCACTTGCGGGCCATGGCCGCGGGGTCTTCACCAAAGGTGGTGGATTGGTCCATATCGCCTTGCTTGAGGCGAACGCAGTGGCCGTCTTTGAGATCGATGGCGGGGATGAGCAGCATGATGGGTTCGGGAGGAAAAGGGCGAGGTGAAACTCGGCCCGAACGGGTTGAAAGATTCAGGGGTTCCAGTGCAGAAAGTTGCGGTACAGGGCCAGGCCGTGTTCCGCGCTCTTCTCGGGGTGAAATTGCGCGGCAAAAATATTATCGCGCGCAATGGCTGCGGCGAATACTCCGCCGTAGTCTGCCTCTCCGGCACAGTGCGCGGCGCTTTGCGGGCGGGCGTAAAAGCTGTGCACGAAGTAAAAGTAACTGTTGTCAGGAATTCCTGCCCACACCGGGTGCACCGCACCACCGTGGGGCACCTGGCGCACCTGGTTCCAGCCCATCTGCGGCACCTTGAAGCGGCTGCCATCGGGCTGCGTGCGGCCTGCCAGGTCAAACTTGATGACTTCGCCAGGGATCAGGCCCAAGCCCGGTGTGTCGCCCTCGGCGCTGTGGTCCAGCAGCATCTGCATGCCCACGCACACGCCAAACAGCGGCTTGGACGCTGCAGCTTCCAGCACGGACTCTTGCAGGCCCGACTCACGCAGTTCGCGCATGCAGTCGGGCATGGCGCCCTGCCCTGGCAGCACTACGCGCTGGGCAGCGCGCACTTCGTCGGGGCGCGAGGTGACGATCACCGTCCAGCCCGTGCCTTGCGCTGCCGCCTGCACGGCCTGCGAGACCGACCGCAGGTTGCCCATGCCGTAGTCCACCACGGCGACTGTTTTTGCTTCTGTATTCATAGCTGTTAGCGCTTACTGGATGGGCGCTAGAGGCCTTTTTGGCTTAAAAATCAGAGACTGCCCTTGGTGGACGGAATGGTACCTGCCGCGCGCGGATCGCGTGTGAGCGCAGAGCGCAGTGCGCGGGCAAAAGCCTTGAACACCGTCTCGCACTGGTGGTGGGCATTGATGCCCTTGAGGTTGTCGATGTGCAGCGTCACGCCCGCGTGGTTCACAAAGCCCTGGAAGAATTCGTAGGTGAGCTGGGTGTCAAAACCGCCAATGCTGCCTGCGGTGAAAGGGATGTGCAGATGCAGGCCGGGGCGGCCCGAAAAATCGACCACCACGCGGCTCAGCGCTTCATCGAGCGGCACATACGCGTGGCCATAGCGGTTGATGCCCTTCTTATCGCCCACCGCGCGCGCAAACGCCTGGCCGAGGGTGATGCCCACGTCTTCCACCGTGTGGTGGCCGTCGATGTGCAGGTCGCCTGCGCAGTCGATGTCCAGGTCGATCAGGCCATGGCGTGCGATCTGCTCGAGCATGTGGTCAAAAAAACCGATGCCGGTGTGCAGCTTGGCCTGGCCCGTGCCGTCGAGGTTGATGCGCACGGTGATGCGCGTCTCGGCGGTGTTGCGGCTGACTTCGGCAATGCGGTCGGCCGTGGGGTCGATGGCGGAAGAGGTGACGAGTGCGGAGGAGGTCATAAGGAGGCTTGGAGTGCTGCCAGCATGGTGGCGTTGTCCTGGGCGTTGCCCACGGTCAAACGCAAACAGTTGTGCAGCAATGGGTGCATTGTAGAAACGTTCTTGATCAGGACCTTGCGGGTTTTCATGCCCTCATAGGTCTTGCCAGCGTTGGCCACGCGCACCAGCACCATGTTGGCCTCGCTGTCCCAAACCTTTTCGATGCCGGGCATGGCCCGCAGGGCATCGATAAGCACCGTGCGCTGGGCGCGCAGCTCGGCCGCCTGGGCGGCAAACACGTCGGCATGCTCCAGCGCAAACAGGGCGGCTTCGCAGTTGAGCACGCTCACGTTGTAGGGGGGGCGCACCTTGTCGATCTCGGCCACCAGCGCGGGCTGGCCCAGCATGTAGCCCAGGCGCACACCGGCCAGGCCAAACTTGCTGAGCGTGCGCATGAGCAGCACGTGGGCGTTGCGCGCAGGCTCGGCCTGCATGCGGGTGAGCCAGGTGCGGCTGGCGAACGGCTGGTAGGCCTCATCCACCGCCACGATGCCGCCTTGCGCGCCCACGGCGTCGATGATGCGCTGCACCGCGCCCTCGTCCCACAGCGTGGCCGTGGGGTTGTTGGGGTAGGCGATGTAGGTGATGGCGGGTTGGTGCTGCGCAATGGCGGCCAGCATGGCGGGCTCGTCCAGCTCAAAGTCGGGCGTCAGCGGCACGCCCACAAAGTCGAGCCCCTGCAGTTGCGCGCTCATGGGATACATCACAAAGCCCGGCATGGGGGCCAGCATGGTGGCGCGGTGGCCGGTGCCGGGCTGTGCGCAGGCCAGTGCCAGCAGGGTGATGAGTTCGTCAGAGCCGTTGCCCAGCACCACGTCGTAATCCGTGGGTGCGCCCGCATAGGCTTTCAAAGCAGCCCGCAGATCGTTCTGCCGTGCCCCTGGGTAGCGGTTCAACGGCAGCGCCCCCAGACGCTGGCCCAGCGCAGCCTGCAGCGCCTCAGGCAAGGTGAAGGGGTTCTCCATCGCGTCCATCTTCAGCATGCCGGTGGACGGCTGCACCACGTACGAGTGCATGGCGCGCACATCGGGGCGGATGCGGTTCAAAGCGTTGGCGAGCGTGTCGGTAGGCGTGGCGGCAGAGGTCATTCGGCAGTGTCCAGTTCGTTGGGGGCCAAAACAAAGGGGTTGATGGCGCGCACGGCGTCCAGCACCTGGTCGTGCGGCAAGGCTTCGGTCAGCAGGTAGCGGCAGCCCTGCTGGTGGGCGGACGAGACGATGAGCGCATCCCAGTAGCCCAGGCCGTAACGGTCTTGCAGATCCCAGGCGCCATCGACGGTGTAGGCATCCAGATGCGGCGGCAGCCACACGCGCAGGCGGCGCACCTGGGCACGCACTTGCTGCAGCACATGGGGACCGGAAAAGCGCTGGATGGCTTGGTTGTACAACTCGTTGAGCACCTGCGAACTGATGCGCCCGCTGCGCGTTTGCCAGCAAAAAGTGAGCCACTCGCGCGCACGCGCCTGGCGCGCCGGGTCGCGCTCGTCCACGCTGGCGAGCAGCACTTCGGTGTCAACAAAAATGGGGGTGGTGCTCATCGCTGGAACAAGGTCTCGCGGGGCACATAGGGGCCTGATGAAGCGCCCCAGGTCTCAAACGCCAGCGCCTCGCGCATGGCCTGCGCGTAGGCGTCTTCCTGGCGCATTTTTTCGGCCAGCCATTCACCCATGAGCCGCGACACACTGCTGCCACGCTTGGCCGCCTCTACCCGCACCCATTCGGCCACGGTGTCGTCCATCGTGATGGTGACGTTTTTCATACGGCCCAGTTTACACGAACTTCGTGGCCCACGAAGTTCGTGCAACCAAACACCTCAGCGCACCCACCGCAAGACAAGGGCACCATCAACCCTTGAAATACAGAGAGAAATTGGCCTATAGCGCTCTATCCATAAGCGCAAGCAGCTACTAAAAATATAGCAATCTCACCCCAAGGAACGCAGCGCCACCCGGGTCAGCCCTTCAGCCTGCGCCACAGCCGCCATCCCAGCAGCGCCGCGATGATGGCGGCGTAAGGTGCGACTTCGGCAAAGTCGTTTTTGCCAGCGCGCATCCAGAAGAAATGCAGCACCGCCAGCGAAGCGGCTGCGTACACCGTGCGGTGCAGAGCCTGCCAGCGCTTGCCTCCCAGCGCCCGAATGGCCCGCTGGAACGAGGTGGCCGCCAGCGCCAGCAGCACCACAAAGGCTAGCGTACCGACCAGGATGAAAGGCCGTTTGGCAATGTCAGCCAGGATGTCGGGCAAGGCCAGCCCCATGTCCAGCCAGCTGTAGCTGAGCACATGCAAGAAAGCGTAGAAGAACGCAAACAGCCCCAACATGCGCCGCCACCGCGCCAGAGCGGGCACGGCAAACGCGACGCGCAGCGGGGTCAGGGCCAGCACCACGCACAGCGCGCGCAGGGCCCAGTCACCGGTAGAGCGGATCAGCGCCTCGGCCGGGTTGGCACCGAGTTGGTTGGTGGCCGCAGCCACCACCAGCCACACGGCAGGCAGCAGCGCCGCGCAAAACAAGATGGGCTTGATGGCCGGATGCAGCAGCGCCTTGCGCCAGTCGCCCTGCGTGCCGGAGGGGCGCTGCGGGCTTGTATCAGCCCGCATGTCAGTAGAACTTCTTGAGGTCCATGCCCGCATACAGCTGGCCCACCTGGGCCTCGTAGCCGTTGAACATCAGCGTCTTGCGTTTCTTGGCAAACAGGCCGTCTTCGCCAATGCGGCGCTCGGTGGCCTGGCTCCAGCGGGGGTGATCCACATGCGGGTTCACGTTGGAATAAAAGCCGTATTCCTGCTGCGCTGCCTTGTTCCAGGCAGTGCCAGGCTCTTTCTCGACGAAGCGGATCTTGACGATGCTCTTGGCGCTCTTGAAGCCGTACTTCCATGGCACCACCAGACGCACGGGCGCGCCGTTCTGGTTGGGCAGCACCTCGCCATACATGCCAAACGCCAGCAGGGTCAGCGGGTGCATGGCTTCGTCCATGCGCAGGCCCTCCACATAGGGCCAGTCGAGCACGCGCGAGCCCACATAGGGCATGGTGGCCTTGTCGGCCAGCGTCACAAACTCCACATACTTTGCACTGCCCATGGGCTCCACACGCTTGATCAGCTCGGCCAGCGAATAGCCCACCCAGGGGATGACCATCGACCAGCCTTCCACGCAGCGCAGGCGGTAGATGCGCTCTTCCTGCGCACTGAGCTTGAGCAGATCTTCAATGCCGTATTTGCCCGGCTTCTTGATGAGCCCCTCCACCTCCACCGTCCAGGGCGTGGTCTTGAGCGTGTGCGCGTTGCGCGCGGGGTCGGCCTTGTCGGTGCCGAACTCATAGAAATTGTTGTAGGTGCTCGCGTCCTTGTAATCGGTGAGCTTCTCCATCGTCACCGCACCTGCCACGGCCGACTTGGTGCTGGCCAGGGCTGCGAGCTTGCCAGGGCGCGTGACCTGCTGGGCCATGGCTTGGCGCCCCGCCCATGCGGCGATGGCAACACCCGCAGCGCCACCCGCCATCCGCTTGAGCATCTGACGGCGGTCTTCGTAAACGGCCTTGGGGGTGATTTCGCTGGAATACGGGTGTTGAAAGCCCGTGTTGCGAGGAGGTGTCCGCATGAGTTTCTCCGGTGGAATGGTGACTGCCGCGCTGTATGAGCACAAAAGCGACGCTTAGTTCGCTTTGCAGACCAATCAGGTTACACCGAAGACGAAACAGTTGCCCACCGGAGGGCAAGCGCCCCCTGTAGTGGGGGGCGCTGCGCGTAAAAGTTACAGGGTGCCGTAGCTGTGCAGCCCGCTCAGGAACATGTTCACCCCCAGGAAGGCGAAGGTGGTGACCACCAACCCCACCAACGCCCACCAGGCAGAGATGGCGCCGCGCAGGCCCTTCATCAGGCGCATGTGCAGCCAGGATGCATAGTTCAGCCACACGATCAGCGCCCAGGTTTCCTTGGGGTCCCAGCTCCAGTAGCCGCCCCAGGCTTCGGCAGCCCACAGCGCGCCCAGCACGGTGGCGATGGTGAAGAAGGCAAAGCCCACGGCGATGGATTTGTACATCACGTCGTCCAGCACCTCAAAGCTGGGCAGACGCTCGGCAATGCGCTTGCGCCCCCACAGGATGGCGGCCACGATCAGCGCGGAAATGCCGAAGTACACCATCCAGTAACTGCTGCCACCCTCGGTGGCGTTCTGGCGAAACACGATGGGTTCAAAGCACAGCACTACGCCCAGCAGCCACAAGGGTGCAAGCTTGTACCAACGGGTTTCGCTGGCCTGCATCTTGATGAGGTAGGCAAAGGCCACCATGGCGGCCAGCGCAAACGTGCCGTAGCCAATGAAGTTGGCTGGCACATGCAGCTTCATCCACCAGCTCTTGAGGGCGGGCACCAGGGGCTGGATTTCATGTGCCTCCCGCACCACGGTGTACCAGAGCAAGAAGCCCACAGCCGCACTCACCACCAGCATGACGAAGGCCCCGAGCGAGCGGGTTTCGTACTGCTCTTCGTAATACAGGTAGAACGCCGCGGTCATCCAGCAGAACATCACGAACACCTCGTAGAGGTTGCTGACCGGGATGTGCCCCACATCAGGGCCGATGAGGTAGCTTTCGTACCAGCGCACCAGCGTGCCGATGAGGGCCATGGCCACCGCCACCCACGCGATGCGTGAGCCGATCATGCTCATGGTGTTCCCCTCCCCGCGCGAGAACATGCCGATCCAGTAGAACGCAGTGCTCATGAAGAACAGCATGCTCATCCACAGAATGGCCGACTGGCTGGACAGGAAGTACTTGAGGCCAAACACCGTCTCTGCTCGCGCCAGGGTGCCCGCACCATCTTGCTGGTACAGGCCGATGGCCATCAGCGCCAGGGCCGCCACCACCAGCATCAGCACCCGCAAAGGGCGCCAGAACCAGCCCAGCCAGATCACGCTGGGCACCGCGCCGATCAGGATGCCTTTTTCATACACATCCATGTAGGCGCTGTAGCGCTGAAAGGCGTAGAGACCGCCCACAGTGACCAGGACGGCAAACAGCCAGTCCAGCCAGTTGCGGCGCGACAAAAAGCCTTCGTTCAAGGTGATGGTGGTGGTTGCGGTGTTCATGCGTGGCCTGTGTGGGGCTGCGCCCCGATCAGTTTTTGAGCGAGCTGGACAAATTCCTTGTCGCCGTCCATCGTTTTGCGGTTGGTGGAAAACGCCATCAGAGCATGAGAGCCCTGTTCCTGGGGCGATAACCACACCCAGACACGGCGTTCACGGATGTAAAGCATGGCAAAAACGCCCAGGATGAGCAAGGCGCAACCCAGATAGACAATGTTCTTGCCGGGGGCACGGGCCACCTGGAACACGCTGGCCTGCACTTGGGTGAAGTCCTTCAGTTCAAAAGCAATCGGGGCGGGGTACATCACGGCGTCGCTGAGCGACAGCACCGCCTGCGTCATGAAGGCGCGGGTGCGATCGTCCTGCTCCAGGGGCTTGAGGCCCGCATTTTCGCGCGTCAGTTGCACCAGCTCAAACAAAGTGCCGTTCAGGATGCGGATCAGCACCTCACCCGCGCGAGAGCGCTCGGCCTCTGGCACGTTGGCTTCCATGAAATCAGAAATGGCTTGCAGCCCACCGGCTGGCTTGCCTGGAGCAGCTGGCATCGCACCCGCGAACACGGCCAGGGCCCGGGAGGCGGATTGGGACAACTGCTCGGCCAGTTCACGCCGCGAAGGCTCGATGGCCTGCGCCACATAGCGGCGCACAGCCTTGTCGCGAGCGGCGGGGTCTGCCAGCGCTGCACGCATGCGCACAAAGCCATCCATGCTGCCCTGGTCATCGGCAGGCACACGCAGGTAGCGGAAGGGTTCGGAAGGCGCTTCGCGCACGCCCAGCAGGAACACTGGCGTGCCATCGCCCGTGTCCACGGGCAGCATGTAGTTGTGGTACTCGCGGGCCTGGCCTGCGGCATCGCGCAACTTGTAGCTCACACTGGGGCCCACGTTGCGCAACTCTTTCTTGGTCACGGTCTTGTTGGCAGCGCCCAGGCGGGACTCGACGGACTCGCGCAAATCCACCTTGCGCACATCGGCGCCCGACATGTTGGGCGCCCCCGCGAAGTTTTCCACGTTGATGGTGCGCAGCGCCGTGAACTCCAGGGTCATGGTGTCGCCGCCCGCGGCTCCGCCCTTGTTGGTGAGCTGGATGGAGCCACCCACCACGCCTTCCACATCAAACGGCTGGGCTCCAGGCGCCATGGGCACCGCACGCAGCTTGAGCTGGGAGCCCCCATCGTCAAAGCTGGATTGGTAAATCTCGATGCCCTTGTAGCTGGCGGGGTGGTTCACCTCCACACGGGCCGGTGTTTTCTCGCCCGTGGCTTTGTCGTGGATGATGATTTCGCTGGCAAACAGCTTGGGCATGCCGGTGGAGTAGTGCTCCACGATGAACTTCTTGAGTTCCACCGCAAACGGCAGCTCCTGCAGCAGCACGCCGTCCGACTGGTTCAGGATCGCCGTGCCCGACTGCGTGCCTTCGGCCACCACCAGGTTGCCACGGAAGGTCGGGTTGCGCTCGGACAAGCGGTGCTCTGGCTTCACATCGGCAATCAGCCCGCTGCCCGCGTAAGGGGTCTTGCCGCCCAGCAACATCTGGGCGCGCACGATCAAATCGCCGTCGAGCAAACCACCCACACACACCAGCACGATGGCGCTGTGCGCGGCGATGTAGCCGATCTTGTTCGCAGCCCCTGCCTTGGCGGCCACCATCCAGCCGGTACCGGGGCCTGCGGCGGTGTCACGCTGCTGCAGACGCACCTTCCAGCCCCCGCTGGCCAGCATGCCGCCAATGCGCCGGGCCTCGGCTTCCGTGCCTTCTGCCAGGGCCGCTTCGGCCTTGTGGTGGAACGCGCGCAGGCTCTGCTCGCGCACATTTTCTTTATAAGATTTGATATCGCTCAAAAATTTGGGGGTGTTGCGAGCGATGCAAAGGGACGTGCTGACCACCAAAAAGGCCAGGATCAGCAAAAACCACCACGCGCTGTACACCGCATTGAGCTGCAAAGCACCAAAAAGCTCTGCCCAGAAGGGCCCAAATTGGTTCACGTAATTGACGGCCGGCTCATGCTGCTTGAGCACGGTGCCAATGACCGAGGCAATGCAGATCACCGTCAGCAGCGAAATGGCAAACCGCATGGACGACAGCAGTTCGACCCCTGCGCGCAGAGCCCGTGAGCCCGACTGGACGCGAACGCCTTGGGTGGTTTCAGACATGGAGATAAAAGGGCAGGAGGCGAAGAAAAAGGGCGGGGCCATCGTCTGGATGGGCCCGCCCTTTTTGGGTTTGTTTATTGGCGGTTGGTTCCGTGTGGCCTCCAAAAGAAGCCACCCAATGCATCAGCGCAACTCAGCGCAGGCCGGCAATGTAGTCGGCAACCGCCTTGATTTCCTTGTCGTTCAGCTTGGCAGCGACCTGGGTCATCTGGGTGCTGTTGGCACGGGTGCCATCACGGAAGGTATTCAGCTGGGCCACGGTGTAGTCAGCGTGCTGGCCCGACAGGCGTGGGTATTGGGCAGGAATGCCAGCACCGTTGGGGCTGTGGCAGCCAGCGCAGGCGGCGATGTTGCGGTCTGCAATGCCGCCGCGGTAGATGCGCTCGCCCAGGGTCACCAGGTCTTTGTCCTTGGCGAAACCTGCCTTGGCTGGCTTGGAAGCCACCCAGTAGGCGATGTTCTTCATGTCTTCGTCGGTCAGCATGGCGGCAAAGCCCTTCATGACCGCGTTGTTGCGCTTGCCGGACTTGAACTCCTGCAGCTGCTTGACGAGGTATTCGGGGTGCTGCTGGGCCAGCGTGGGATTGACTGCGATGGCTGAATTGCCGTCAGCACCGTGGCATGCCGCGCACACAGCGGTGTAGCTGGCCTCGCCTTTGACGAGGTCCGGCTTGGCCACTTTGGGTGCATCACCCGCTGCAAAGGCCGAGAAAACAGGTGCTGCCAGTACGGCAGCCGTCAACAAGGAGGCGAGCAACTTCATATCGAGGGTGTGTGTTTATGTGCGCAAAAGCCGCTCGATTCTACAATGAGGCTCCAGAGCATCCCAACTTTCCATGACAACCCATCTTTCTGCGCCAGTTGCTGGCAGCCTTCCGCCCGCACCCGACGCCAAGATCGCCATGGGCTGGATGCACACGGCACGCTTTCTGACCACCGCTGCCCAGCTGCACCACCTGCCCCCCATCGATGTGCCGGAAATCGCCTTCGTGGGCCGCTCCAACGCCGGCAAATCCACCTGCATCAACACCCTCACCCAGCAAAAGCAACTGGCCTTTGCCTCCAAAAAGCCAGGGCGCACCCAGCACATCAACCTGTTCGCCCTGGGCAAGCAGGGCGTGACCGACGCCGTGCTGGCCGACTTGCCCGGCTACGGCTACGCGGCGGTGTCGCGCTCCGACAAGCTGCGCTGGCAGCAGGTGATGGTGAACTATCTGGTCAGCCGCCCCGGCCTCACGGGCATCGTGCTGCTGTGCGACCCGCGCCTGGGCCTGACGGAGCTGGATGAAGCCCTGCTCGAAGCGGTGCGCCCCCGCGTGGAAGAGGGACTGAAGTTCCTCATCGTGCTGACCAAAGCCGACAAGCTCACCCGCTCGGAGCAAGCCAAAGTGCTGTCCATTACGCGACTGCAAGCCGGCGGAGGCGAGGTGAAGATGTTCTCGGCCCTGAAGAAGCAGGGGGTGGACGAAGTAGCGCAATTGCTGTGGCAATGGGCGCACCCCGTGCGTCCGCAAGGGACGGAGCCTGCGGCAGAGGGAGGTGCCCAATCCCTCCCAGCCAGCCCACAGGCCGCCGACGAGAACCCATCAACCAAATAGCCGCCAGCGCTTATAGGCAAAGCGCGAGCAGCTATATAACTTATAGCAAATCGCGCCATGATCCAGACCCGCACTGTCACCCTGCCCCACGGGATTTCATTGCAATGCCGCGAAAGTGGCTCGCGCGGACGCCCGGTGCTGATGTTTCTGCACGGCTTCCCGGAAGGCGCGTTCATCTGGGATGAGTTGCTGTTGCACTTTGCCCGCCCCGAAAACGGCGGCTACCACTGCGTGGCGCCCTACCTGCGTGGCTTTGGCGAATCCAGCCAACCCCAAGCCACCGAAGCCTACCGCGCCAAACACCTGGTGCAAGACCTGGTCGCGCTGATCTCGGCGGTGTGCACCACGGGGACCGTGGAGTGCCTGGTCGCGCACGACTGGGGTGGCGCCGTGGCCTGGAACCTGGCCAACCAGCAGCCGCAATGGCTCAAGCGCCTGGCGGTCATCAACTCGCCCCACCCCGGCGCGTTTTTGCGCGAACTGCAAACCAACGCAGCCCAGCAGGCCGCCAGCCAGTACATGCACTTTTTGTGCAGACCAGACGCAGAATCGCTGCTGGCCGAGAACGACTTTCAGCGGCTGTTCGCTTTCTTCAACACCCCGGAAGGCCACGCGCCCGCGTGGTTGACCGAGGCTGTGCGCGCCCAATACCGGGCGCTGTGGAGCCAGGGGCTGACCGGAGCCTGTAACTACTACCGCGCCAGCCCGTTGCGCCCGCCGCGCGAAGGCGACCGCGCCGCGCTGGACCTGGAATTGCCTGCATCGATGCTGAGCGTGGATGTGCCTACGCTGGTGCTGTGGGCCATGAACGACCCCGCCCTGCTGCCCGGGCTGCTGCAAGGCTTGCCCGACTGGGTGCACCGCCTGCGGCTGCGCCAGATCGAGCACGCATCGCACTGGGTGGTGCATGAACACCCCGAGCGCGTCGCGAAGGAATTGGGGCATTTTTTGCTACTGAAACAGTAGCTTGCAGCGCTTAACGGACGAGCTCCGCAAGGCTTTCACCTCATCAAGCACCACGCGCCGCTACGCGCCCGCTCCACGGGTTATTTGTACAAGGAAGGCTGCCCCTCAGGCCGCGTCTTGAAGCGCTTGTGCACCCAGTAGTACTGGCCGGGCATGGTGTTGATGTAGCTCTCCAGCTCGCGGTTCATGCGGGCGGTGTCAGCCTCGACATCGTCGGTGGGATAGTGGTCCCACGCGGGCGTCAGCTCGGCCACATAGCCCTCGGGAGTCAGTCGCGTGTACATGCCAATCACCTTGGCGCGGCCCAGGCGCGCAAAGCGCGACAGCGAAGGCACCGTGGCCGCTGGAACGCCGTAGAAGGGCACAAAGATCGACTCACCAGCGCCAAAGTCCATGTCGGACAGCAAGTAGAGCAGCCCACCCTTGCGCAGGTTGGAAATGATGGGCTTGACCCCGTCTGCGCGGTTGAGCATGCGCACGTCGCCAAAACGCTGGCGGCCCGCCATGAACCAGGCGTCAATGACCGGGTCAGGGTGGGTAGAAAAAATGGACGTGAACGCCCGGGAAGTGCGCAGCGGCAACACCAACCCGCCCGCGTCCAGCCCGTAGAAATGGGGAGCGAAGATGATGGTGGGCACATCGCCGTCCAGTTCCTGCACAGCGCCCTGGAGCTTCACGCGCTGCTCCACCACCGACTGAGGGGCGGACCACAGCCAGCTGCGGTCCAGCCAGGTCTGGCAAAAGACGATAAAGCTCTCGCGCGCCCACTGCGTGCGCTGCTCAACCGATGCCTGCGGAAAGCACAGCTCAAGATTACGCAGAGCAATCTTGCGCCGTGGCACCACGAGCACAAACAACACCCGCCCCAACGCGGCCCCCATGGCGCGCAACACCGGCAAAGGCACTCGGGCCAGCACGCCCATGAACCACACACCCAGCCGACTCATCATGACGAGGCCTCCACCGCTGGGGCTTCGGCTCGGGGCTGCTTGTAGCGGCCATAGCCCCAAAGATACTGGCCAGGGCACTGGCGAATCACATGCTCCATGGCCTCGTTGACCTGGCGCACGGCGGTCTCCAGGTCAGCGTCGAGCGGCTGCGGCAAGGGCTCGGCATACATCACAAAGCCCCGCCCCATCGGTTCGCGCTCGCAGCGCACCAGCAGCACGGTAGCGCCGGTCTGCAGCGCCAGGCGGGCGGCCAGCGTCATGGTGTAGGCCGGTTTGCCAAACACGGGCGACCACACCCCCAGCCCTTCGGGCGGTACCTGGTCAGGCAACAGGCCCACGGCTTCGCCACGGCGCAGCGCCTTGATCATCTGGCGCACCCCCGCCAGCGTGGTGGGCACGGCCTGCATGCCTGGGCGATTACGTGCCGTCTCCATCACCTTGGCCAACCAGGCTTGGCGCGCGGGGCGGTACAACACGGTGATGGGGCCTTGCTGGGCACTCCAGCGCATGGCAACGGCCTGGGCCGACATCTCGAAGCACCCCAGATGCGGGGTGAGAAAAATCACACCGCGCCCGGCCGCCCAGGCCTGCTCCACGCAGGGCTCGCCCTCGATGCGAACCGGCACAGGCGCGCCCAACCACAGCCGGGGCAACTCGGCCACCATGCGCCCGGCGTGGCCTACGGCGGCGCGCACCTGCGCAAACGAGTAGCCCGCCAGCGCCGCATTGGCCAGAAAGCGTTGGCGATACACACCCGAGGCAGCAAAAGCCACCCAGCCCAGAACGCATCCGATGATGTGGAGCAACCACAGCGGAAATACGGAAAAGAATCGAAAGACAGCAGGCATTAAAATGTAGGGGTCGCTGAGTTAAATGAGCAACTTGCAGGGCGACGTAAAAAAAATCTGCTAAAGCGTTCGCCAAAGCTACCTAGGCTGCGGGCGACGCCCAAAATGCCGGAACACAGGAGTTTATTCAAATGGCGAACGACTTTCTTTTTACCTCGGAATCCGTCTCTGAAGGCCACCCCGACAAGGTGGCAGACCAGATCTCTGACGCGATCCTCGACGCAATCTTCGAACAGGACCCCAAGAGCCGTGTGGCCGCCGAAACGCTGACCAACACCGGCCTCGTGGTGCTGGCCGGTGAGATCACCACCAACGCCCATGTGGACTACATCCAGGTCGCACGCGACACCATCAAGCGCATTGGTTACGACAACACCGAATACGGCATCGACTATCGTGGCTGCGCGGTGCTGGTCGCCTACGACAAGCAATCCAACGACATCGCCCAGGGCGTGGACCATGCCTCCGACGACCACCTGAACATCGGCGCGGGAGACCAGGGCCTGATGTTTGGCTACGCCTGCGACGAAACGCCCGAGCTGATGCCCGCGCCCATCTACTACGCCCACCGCGTGGTCGAGCGCCAAGCCCAGCTGCGCAAGGACGGCCGCCTGCCCTTCCTGCGCCCTGACGCCAAGAGCCAGATCACGATGCGCTATGTGGATGGCAAGCCCCACAGCATCGACACCGTGGTGCTCTCCACCCAGCACAGCCCCGACCAGTCGGAAACCGCCACCAAGATGAAGGCCAGCTTCTACGAGGCTTGCATCGAAGAAATCATCAAACCGGTGCTGCCCAAGGAATGGCTGCAGGACACCAAGTACCTGATCAACCCCACAGGCCGTTTCGTCATCGGCGGTCCGCAGGGTGACTGTGGCCTCACGGGCCGCAAGATCATTGTGGACACCTACGGCGGTGCATGCCCCCACGGCGGCGGCGCATTCAGCGGCAAGGACCCCAGCAAGGTAGACCGCTCTGCCGCCTATGCAGCCCGCTACGTGGCCAAGAACATCGTGGCTGGCGGCCTGGCACGCCAGTGCCAGATCCAGGTGGCGTATGCGATTGGCGTGGCACGCCCGATGAACATCACCGTGTACACCGAAGGCACTGGCGTGATCCCCGACCACGAAATCGCCAAGCTGGTGGAAGCCCACTTCGACCTGCGCCCCAAGGGCATCATCCAGATGCTGGACCTGCTGCGCCCCATCTACAGCAAGACCGCCGCCTACGGCCACTTCGGCCGCGAAGAACCCGAGTTCACTTGGGAGAAGACCGATAAAGCTGCTGCGCTGCGCGCAGCAGCCGGGCTGTAAGCCCGCCGCGCTGACAGCGCGGTATCGGTCTTCGGGCGAAGTTCATATCGCGCCAGCGATGTGAACGTAGACCAAAGTACGGACAAGGCAGCTGCGCTGCGCGCTGCTGCGGGGCTGTAAGCCCGCCGCAGCTAGGCGCATGGGCCTGGCTGCAAGCAACAAAACCAGGGGCCTCCAGGCCCCTTTTTCTTTGGATTTTTGGCCCTGTCCGCATGGGCATATCGCCCTCGCCTCCTACATCTGCTCACCGGCTGCGCCTACAGCACCCCAATGCCCATTCCCCTATCGTGCTACCCAACGGGCTGCGCGTCGCGGCCCCAGAACGAGGAGAACGCCATGCTGAAGTACGCCATCATCTTTGCACTGATTTCACTGATCGCAGGCGCCCTGGGCTTCACCGGGGTAGCGGCCGGAGCGGCAGGCATTGCCAAGGTTCTGTTCGTCGTGTTTCTGATCCTGACCTTGATTTTTGTGGTCCTGGCCTTCAAGGCCGCTGGTGCCGTCAGCCGGGCGATCAAGTGATGCAGCACATGAACATCTTTGAGGCCTTGCGCCAAAGCCACACCGTTCAGCGGCATCTGTCCGCCCTGCTGCTCAAGACCCATGGCGACACGGCCGAGCGGCACACCCTGTTCCAGGCCCTCAAGGGCGAATTGGCAGTCCATGCGCTGGCGGAAGATCGGCACTTCTACATCCCGCTCATGCAGCATGATGCAGGCATCGACCTGTCACGCCACGCGATTGCAGAGCACCACCAGATCGATGAACTGGTGGAAGCGCTGGAGACCACCGAAGCATCCAGCCCCGCCTGGTTGCCTCTGGCGCGCAAGTTGACAGAAAAAGTGGAGCACCACCTGCGTGAAGAGGAGCAGCGCTTTTTTCAGATGGCAGGCAAGCTGCTGACCGACGCTCAAAAAAGCGCATTGGCACGCGACTACCTGAACGAATACGACACTGCCAAAGCCGAATTGGCCGTGCAGCCCGAAGACTGCACGACGGCGGAGTGAACGCGCATTGCAGGCCTGCGGCGTTGGTGCAACGTACGCATCGCACCGATGCGTATGCGCCTGGCGCCACGCCCCGCCTGCAGTCGCGAAGAGGCGGCCCGTAGTCACCCGGTAAAATCACTATAAAAAACATAGCTGCTTGCGCTCATAAATCAAGCGCGCGAGGCTCTTTTTATAAAAATGCTGGAGACCCATGCACGATACCGCCCTTCTGATCGGCCGCTTTGAACCCGTGCACAGTGGCCACCTTGCTCTGCTGCAAGAGGCCCTGCGCCAGGCCCCTCAGGTCATCGTGGTGGTAGGCTCCGCCTGGCAGCCCCGCTCCCCCAAAAACCCCTTTACTTGGCAAGAGCGCGAGGCCATGCTGCGCGAAGCACTGCCAGCGCCAGACCGCGCCCGCGTACGGGTGCTGCCAGTGCGCGACTATTACAACGAAGCCGTTTGGGTGCAAGCGGTGCAGGCAGGCGTGGCGCAACACACGCCGCCCGGTGCGCGCATCGCGCTGGTGGGCCACTTCAAAGACGCCACCAGCAGCTACCTGCGCGCCTTCCCGGGCTGGACCCTCATCGACCTGCCCCGCCAGGGCCAGATGGACGCCACCACCATCCGCGACGCGTATTTCAGCGCCACACCCGACACCGTGGGCCAAGCCCTAGCTCCCTGGTCAGCGGAGATTCCCGCCAGCACCATCGCCACGCTGCAGCAGTTCGCCCACACCGAGCACTATCCCGCTCTGCAGGAAGAATGGCGCATGCTGCGCGGCTACCGCGACGCCTGGGCCGCGGCGCCCTACCCGCCGGTGTTTGTGACGGTGGACGCCGTGCTGCGCTGCCAGGACCATGTGCTGCTGATTCGCCGTGCCCACGCGCCCGGCAAGGGCCAACTGGCCGTGCCCGGCGGCTTCATCGAGCAGCGCGAAACCGTGTGGCAGTCCTGCCTGCGCGAGCTGGTGGAAGAAACCCACTGCCACCTGCCCGAGGCCACCATGCGCGACGCGCTGCAGTCGGTGGCCGTGTTCGACCACCCTGACCGCAGCCAGCGCGGGCGCACCATCACGCATGCGCACTACTTCGACCTGGGCGATGCGCCCTTCCCGGTGGTGCAGGCCGACGACGATGCGGCGCTGGTGCAGTGGACACGCATCGACCAGCTGGCAGGCATGGAAGAAGAGTTCTTTGAAGACCACTTCCACATGCTGGACCACTTTCTGGGGCTGACGGAGCTGCACTGACAACGTGCAGCCAGACTTCAAGCAAAAACAGCCTCTAGCGCTTTTCCCTAAAGCGCCGACAGCTATTGTTTAAATAGCACCAAGCCCTGCACGCTCCAGCATGGCATGCAGCAGCACGTTGCATCCCGCCTCGATGTGCTCGGGTTTCGCATCCTCGATCTCGTTGTGGCTGATGCCGTCCTTGCAGGGGATGAAGATCATGCCGCTGGGCGCCAGCTTGGCCATGTAGACGGCGTCGTGCCCGGCACCCGAGACGGCAGGCATGTGGCTGTAGCCCAGCTTGGCGGCGGCGCGGCCCACGGCCTCCACGCATTCGGGCTGGAACAGTTGCGCAGGGTAGCTGGACACCATCTCAATGTGCACCTGCACGCCATGCTCCTTGGCCACCTGGTCGGCAAAGGCCTTGACCTCGGCGGCCATGGCGTCCACCAGCGCGTCGGTGCTGTTGCGCAGGTCGATGCTGAACTTGACCCGGCCTGGAATCACGTTGCGGCTGTTGGGGAACACCTGCACCATGCCCACGGTGCCCCGGCCATGCGGTGGGTGGCGGTGGGCTGCTGCCACCACGTCTTGCATGATGCGTGTGGCGGCCAGCATCGCGTCCTTGCGCAGGGCCATGGGGGTGGGGCCTGCGTGGGCTTCCATGCCGGTCACGGTGCAGTCAAACCAGCGGATGCCGAGCACGCCGCTGACCACGCCGATGGTCTTGTCGTTGTCTTCCAGCACGGGGCCTTGTTCGATGTGGGTTTCAAAGTACGCGCCGATGGGGTGGTCGCCGGGTTCCTGGTCGCCGATGTAGCCGATGCGTTCGAGCTCGCCCTTCACCGTCTTGCCCTCGGTGTCGGTGGCTGCGTAGGCATGCTCCAGCGTGAAGGCTTTGGCAAAGACGCCGGAGCCCATCATGACGGGCACGAAGCGGCTGCCTTCTTCGTTGGTCCAGAAAGCGACTTCGATGGGGGCTTCGGTTTCGATGCCGTGGTCGTTCAAGGTGCGCACCACCTCGATGCCCGCGAGCACGCCGTAGTTGCCGTCGAACTTGCCGCCTGTGGGCTGGGTGTCGATGTGGCTGCCGGTCATGATGGGTGGCAGGCTGTTGTTGCGGCCGGGGCGGCGCATGAAGCCGTTGCCGATTTTGTCGATGGTGACCGTCATGCCCGCACCGCGTGCCCAGCGGGTGACGAGGTCGCGGCCCTGCTTGTCCAGGTCGGTGAGGGTCAGGCGGCACACGCCGCCTTTTGGCGTGGCGCCGATCTGCGCCAGCTCCATGAGCGAGTCCCACAGGCGCTGGCCGTTGATGCGCAGGTTTTCGATGTTGGGTTTGACTTTGGTGTCCATGGTGTTCTCCGGATGCGTTGCAGCGGTCAGCGGGCCACCGCCGTAGGTGCCAGGTCCTGCGCGCGCTTTTGCACGGCCTGGAAGTTGGCGCCAAAAGCGGGGCGCTTGATGTAGCGGCCTTTGCCCTGCTCGGCGCGCAGGTCGCCGTTGGCAAACACCACGCGGCCCTGGCTGACGGTGTGGCTGGGGATGCCGCGCACGGTGCGGCCTTCAAAGATATTGAAGTCGCCCTTGCTGAACTGGGTCTTGGCCGAGAAGGTCTTGGTGCCTTGCGGGTCCCACAGCACCAGGTCGGCATCGGCGCCTTCGCCGATGTAGCCCTTGCGGGGGTAAATGTTGAACAGCTTGGCCGCGTTGGCCGAGGTAATGGCCACGAACTCGCTGGGCGTGAGGCGCCCCGTGTTCACACCGCCATCCCACAGCGCGGCCATGCGCTCTTCCACGCCGCCGGTGCCGTTGGGAATCTTGGCGAAGTTCTCCTTGCCCATGGCCTTTTGGGCGGCGCAGAAGGTGCAGTGGTCCGTGGCCGTGGTGTGCAGCTGGCCCGACTGCAGGCCGCGCCACAGCGCCTCCTGGTGGCCCTTGGGGCGGAAGGGCGGGCTCATCACATAGGCGGCGGCCTTGGTAAAGTCGGGGTCGCGGTACACGCTGTCGTCCACCAGCAGGTGGCCGGCCAGCACCTCGCCGTACACGCGCTGGCCGCGTGCGCGGGCGCGGGCAATCGCGTCGGCCGACTCCATGCAGCTCACATGCACCACGTAGATGGGCACGCCCAGCACGTCGGCAATGGCGATGGCGCGGTTGGCGGCCTCGGCCTCGACCATGGGGGGGCGCGAAAGCGGGTGACCCTCGGGGCCGGTGATGCCCATCTTGGCGACCTCCTGCTGCAGCAGGTACACCAGCTCACCGTTCTCGGCGTGCACCGTGGGCATGGCGCCGAGTTCGAGCGCGCGCTTGAAGCTGTTCACCAGGGTTTCGTCGTCGCACATGATGGCGTTCTTGTAGGCCATGAAGTGCTTGAAGCTGTTCACCCCCTCCTGCTGCACCAACGTACCCATGTCGGCGCGCACCTGCTCGCTCCACCAGGTGACGGCGACGTGGAAAGAATAGTCGGCCGCAGACTTTTCGGCCCAGCCGCGCCACTTGCGGTAAGCGTCCATCAGCGGCTCCTGCGGGTCGGGGATCACGAAGTCGATGATGCTCGTGGTGCCGCCCGCCAGCGCGGCGGCGGTACCAGTGAAGAAGTCGTCCATGGTGACGGTGCCCATGAACGGCAATTGCATGTGCGTGTGCGGGTCAATGCCACCGGGCAACACATACTGGCCGCTGGCGTCCAGCGTCTCTGCACCCGCAGGGGCCTGGGCCGCGGCATCCTCCCCCACGGCCACGATGCGGCCATCGACGCACAACACATCGGCGCGCTGTTCACGGTCGGCGTTGACCACGGTGCCACCGCGGATCACAAGGGCTTGGCTCATGGGGGTCTCCTTCAGGGATACAGATCAATTCAAAGAAAGGGACCCTGCACTGGCACCAGACCCAGGCAGGGTCCGGGGCATCACTTCTTCTTGGCCGTCAGGTAGTAGTAGGTGCCGGCCACCGCCAGGCTGAAGAACCAGCCCGAGTCGAACAACGACAGCCAGATGGCAGGCATGCCCGCCTTGTCCACCACACCCGACACTGCCAGGTAGCCGGGCAGGCAGGGCAGCACGCCCAGTGCAAACGCAATCAGGGCCTGCAAGTTCCAGCCGTTGCTGTACTCGTATTCACCGCCACGGCGGTACAGGTCGTCCACCTTCAGCTCGCTCTTGCGCACCAGGTAGTAGTCCACCAGCAGAATGCCCGCGATGGCGCCCAGCAGCGTGCCGTAGCCACCCAGCCAGGTGAACAGGTAGCCGCCCGATGTGGCCAGCAGCTTCCAGGGCATGAACAGCAGGCCGATGCCTGCAGCGATCAGGCCGCCCATGCGGAAGCTGATCTTGGACGGCGCGCACTGGCTGAAGTCATACGACGGCGACACCAGGTTGGCGGCCACGTTGGTCGTGAGGTTGGCCAGCAAGATCACCAGCAGACCCAGGCCGGCAGCCACACTGCCCATCTGGGTGAGCAGACCATCGGGAAACAGCTGCGCCTTGCCATACAGGATGGCCGAGGCCGAGAAACCGATCACGCCCACCATGGAGAACAGCGCCATGGGAATGGGCAGGCCGATGGCCTGGCCCACTACCTGGTCCTTCTGCGATTTGGCAAAGCGGGTGAAGTCCGGAATGTTGAGCGCCAGCGTGGCCCAGAAGCCCACCAGGCCCGTGAGCGCCGCCCAGGTCTTGGGGCCACCCTCGACCACCTTGGCGGGCAGGTTGAAGAGCTGGCCCGAGGGCACCTTCATCACCAGCACCACCACCAGCGCGATGGACGCAATGATCATCAGCGGCGCCGCAATCACCTCCAGCATGCGGATGGACTCCGGGCCCTTCCAGATGAACCAGATGTGCACCGCCCAGAACGCCAGAAAGCACATGAACTGCGAGGTGCTGATGGTCTGCCCATCGGCCGGTCCCGCCAGATTCATACCCAGGATGTTGAGAAACCCATGCAGCGCCAGCGCGCCAAAGTAGCAGTTGATGGAGAACCAGCCACAGGCCACCAGCCCGCGCAGCACAGCGGGCAGGTTGGCGCCTTTCACGCCAAACGATGCCCGCGCCAGCACCGGGAACGGCACGCCGTACCGGGGCCCCACGCGCCCGATGAGCACCATGGGCACCAGCACGATGCAGTTGGCCAGAAACACCAGCCACACCGCCATCTGCCAGGTAAAGCCCTGGTCCAGCATGGAGCTGGCCATGGTGTAGGTGGGCACACACACGACCATGCCCACCCAGAGTGCGGCAAAGTCCTTCCACGTCCAGTGTCGCTGCGCGGCGGTGGTGGGGAGCAGATCTTCATTGGCGAGCGTGTTGGATGCATCGCCGGGCATCAGCCCCGCCACATGGGCCGCGCTGCCGGTACTGTTGGTCATGCCTGTACTCCTGTCAAAGACGTCGTTGGGGTTGCACACAACCCGCTGTCTATTCCAGCGCCCTCACGCTGGCAGATGGCGGGCAAAGGGAAGCGAGCGATGCTAGAGATCACGCAAGAACTGCACCAGATGCAGTGCAGCATGCGTTGCAAATCGGCACCACAACGGGTGCTGCCGCAACGCCTTGCGGGGTCTGTGGCACACGCACGCGGGGGCACCTATCAAGCGGCAGCAGACACGCGCTGCGGGTTGTTGGGGTGCGTGGTCCAGTTGGCGTATTCGCCCGTCACCTTCTTGCCCGTGCGCACGTCCACCTCGCCGGGCTCCAGCGCGCGCATGGTGATGCACTCGGGCACGGGACAGATCGACACGCACAGGTTGCAGCCCACGCACTCGGCCTCGTTGATCTCGAACTTGCGCACGCCGCCTTCCTTGGTGAAGGTGATGGCCTGGTGCGAGGTGTCTTCGCACACCACATGGCAGCGGCCGCACTGGATGCACGCATCCTGATTGATGACGGCTTTTTCGATGTGGTTGAGGTTGAGGTTCTTCCAGTCCTTCACCGTGGGCACGGCCTGGCCCTTGAAGTCGTCGAGCGTGGCGTAGCCGTGCTCGTCCATGAAGTTGGACAGCCCATCACACATGTCCTGCACGATCTTGAAGCCATAGACCATGGCGGCCGTGCACACCTGCACCGTCCCGCAGCCTAGCGCGATGTACTCGGCCGCGTCGCGCCAGGTGGTGATGCCGCCAATGCCGCTGATGGGCAGACCGGCGGTCTGTGCGTCGCGTGCAATCTCGGCCACCATGTTGAGCGCAATGGGCTTGACGGCCGGGCCGCAGTAGCCACCATGCGAGCCCCAGCCGTCGGTGCTCGGGCTCATCACCATGCGGTCCAGGTCCACGCCCATGATGGAGTTGATGGTGTTGATGAGCGACACGGCATCGGCCCCGCCCGCCTTGGCCGCGCGCGCTGGGTGGCGCACATCGGTGATGTTGGGCGTGAGCTTCACGATCACGGGCAGCTTGCTGTAGTGCTTGCACCAGGCCGTGACCATCTGGATGTATTCAGGCACCTGGCCCACAGCCGCGCCCATGCCGCGCTCGCTCATGCCGTGTGGGCAGCCAAAGTTGAGTTCGATGCCGTCGGCGCCGGTGTCTTCCACCAGCGGCAGGATGTTCTTCCAGCTCTCTTCCACGCAGGGCACCATCAGCGAGACGATCATGGCCCGGTCCGGCCAGTTGCGCTTGACGCGGCGGATCTCTTCGAGGTTGGTGTGCAGCGGCCGGTCGGTGATCAGCTCAATGTTGTTAAGGCCGATCACGCGGCGGTCTTGCGACATCAGCGTGGAATAGCGCGGGCCGTTGACGTTGACCACTGGTGGGTCTTCGCCCAGCGTCTTCCACACCACGCCGCCCCAGCCCGCCTCGAAGGCGCGAGTGACGTTGATCTCTTTGTCGGTGGGTGGTGCGGAGGCCAGCCAGAAGGGGTTGGGGCTTTGGATGCCCAGGAAATTGCTGCGAATGTCTGCCATGGGGTGCTCCCGTGAAAACTGGGGTGAAGGGGTTCAAGCCATCAATGCGGCGTGGATGGAGACAGCGGCGACCTTGCCGTGCTCCACCGCCTCCACCGTGAGGTCGCGGCCGCCCACGCGGCAGTCGCCACCGGCCCACACACGCGGCAGGCTGGTCTGGCCCTCGGCATCGGTGGCAATGCGCCCGCCCTCCAGCGCAATGCGACTGCCCACGGGCTCGGCCACAAAGGTCTGGCCGATGGCCTTGAGCACCATGTCGGCATCGAGCGTGAAGGTCTCGTCGGTTTCCACCAGCTTGCCGCCGCTCAGCGCCGTGGCGGCGAAGCGCACACCCTTCACTGCTCCGCCCTCGCTCAGCACCTCCTTGGGAGCAGCCCAGTGGCGGATGGTCACGCCGTTCGTCTGCGCCCATTGCTGCTCCACCGCCGATGCCGACATGGCCTCGGCGCCCCGGCGGTAGACGATGGTCACTTCTTCGGCCCCCAGCTTGCGCGACTGCACGGCGGCATCCACCGCCGTCATGCCGCCGCCAATCACCACCACGCGGCGGCCCACCGGCAGGGTGGAAAGGTCGGCGCTCTGGCGCAGCTCGGCGATGAAGTCCACCGCATTGCGCAGGCCGGTGGCTGTGGGCTCGGCCACACCCAACGCGTTAACGCCCTGCAGGCCCAGCCCCAGGAACACGGCGTCGTAGGCGTCCAGCAGGCTGTCGAGCGTGATGTCACGGCCCAGTTGCTGGCCGGTACGCACTTCAATGCCGCCGATGGACAACAGCCACTCCACTTCCTTCTGCGCGAAGTTGTTGGTGGTCTTGTAGCTGGCCAGGCCATATTCATTGAGGCCGCCGAGCTTGGGGCGCGCCTCGAACAGCACCACGTCATGCCCGCGCACGGCCAGGCCATGTGCGCAGGCCAGGCCCGCAGGCCCGGCGCCCACCACGGCCACGCGCTTACCGGTGGCGGCTGCGCGCTGGAACAGGGGTGCACCGGGCTTTTCAAAAAATGCGTCAGTCGCATAACGCTGCAACGAACCGATCTCCACCGGCTTGTCCTCGTTGGTGTTGCGCACGCAGGCCTGCTCGCACAGCACCTCGGTGGGGCACACGCGGGCGCACATGCCGCCGAGCGGGTTGGCCTCCAGGATGGCGCGGGCGGCGCCCCGGTTGTTGTCCTGCGCAATGCGGTGGATGAACGACGGGATGTCGATGCCCGTGGGGCAGGCCGTGGCGCAGGGGGCGTCGTGGCAGTAATAGCAGCGCTCGGCCTCGATCAGCGCCTGCGGGCGGGTGAGCGGCGGGTGTGCGTCGCTGAAGTTCACGGCGTAGTCGGCCAGGTTCAGGCGTGCGGCATGAATGCCGCAGGCACGGCTTGCGGGTGTGTCCATCAGGTTTCCTCCGAGAGGGTGAGGGTGGGGGTCTGGGCGCCCATGGGGCGTGCAAGCGCACGCCGCGCAGCGTTGGAGCGCCAGCCAGTGGCGCCAACCAATGCGGCACCAGCGTGAATGCTGGTGCCCGCAAACTTCGGAGGTTTCATCGTGGTCCTCGCTGTGGGGTGCAGGTGCCCGCTGCTTTGGTGCGGCGGTGCCCTGCGTTGTGGGTCAATTTACCAACCCGTAAAAATTTACCAATTGGTAAAATCCCTACAGCAAACCGCGTGCCAGCCCCACGCCAGCGATTTGCCAGTTTTTGGGCCCTGGCTTGTTCCACAATGGTGCAATGACTGCCGCCGCCTCCCGCACGCCCCCAGCTCCCTCCGCCCCCCGCCCCCCCAAGGTGCCGCGCACCGCCCCTGGCAACAACGTGGTGCCCCGCGCGCCCAAGGCCTCGCGCCTGGCCAAGGAGCAGGGCATCCTCACCGAAGCCGAGAACCACTTTGCGCAGTTCGGCTTCGAGGGCGCATCGCTGGAGAGCATTGCCGCCGCCATCGGCATCAGCCGACACAACCTGCTGTATTACTTCCCGAGCAAGGAAGCGCTGTACCAGCGGGTGCTGGACGATGTGCTCACCCAGTGGCTGGCGGGCATGGAAGACCTGTCACACAGCGACGACCCGCAGCAAGCGCTGCGGCGTTACATCCGCGCCAAGCTGCACTACTCGCGCACGCGCCCCCAGGGCGCCAAGGTGTTCACCAAAGAGGTGATTACGGGTGCACCACGGTATGGCACGGCCATCACCGAACGGGTGGCGCCGCTGCTCAAGACCGAGGTGCGCACCTTCGAGCGCTGGGCGCGCGAGGGCCGCATTGCCAAGGTCAACTTCACGCACCTGATGTTCATCATCTGGTCGGTCACCCAGGCGTATGCCGAGCAGGAGGCCCAGTTCGCCCTGCTGCTGGGCAAGCCCGCCCTGACCGAGCGCGACTACGAAAAGGCCGAAGAGCTGATCGTGCGCATGGTGCTGAGCGCGCTGGCGCCCGATGCAGTGGTGTAAGCAGGCATGGCACACCAGACGCTATATAAACAATAGCTGTTGGCGCAATCAACGTATGCGCCTGGGGCCGATTTCTTCACATATGGGCGTCATGCGCCCAAGGCTTTCAGCCGCCGGTACAGCGATCGCTCGCTGATGCCCAGCTGCCGCGCCAGCGCCGCACGGCTGCCCTGGTGGGCTGCCAGAGCCTGTTGCAGGGCCTCGTCGTCCAACAAGCGCCGCTGGCGTGACAACTCGGCCAACGCCGCCGATGCACGCGGCTCCCCTGCCCCCTCCTCCACCGCACGCGCGAGCGGCGGCAGGCCGCAGGCAAGCGCTTGCTGCACATGCTCCGCGCCGATGGTGTCGCCATCGCACAGCAAGGCGGTGCGCTCCAGCAGGTTGCGCAGTTCGCGCACATTGCCGGGGTAAGGGCGGGTCTCCAGTAAGGCCAGCGCAGCGCCAGACAGCTGCAGCGCCCGGGGCGGGGGCGCCACACGCTCCAGCAGCGAACATGCCAGCAGGGCGATGTCGCCCTGGCGTTCGCGCAGTGGTGGCATGTGGATGGGAAAAGTGCTCAGGCGGTAATACAAGTCTTCGCGAAAATGCCCTGCAGCCACCATGTGCGGCAGGTTACGGTGCGTGGCCGACACCACACGCAGGTCGGCGTGCCGCAGCTCGGTGCTGCCCACGCGGCGGTAGGTGCCGGTTTCCAGCAGGCGCAGCAGCTTGACCTGCAGCGGCAGGGGGATGTCGCCCACCTCGTCCAGAAACAGCGTGCCGCCGTCGGCCGCCTCCACCAGCCCCGGCCGGGCCTGGGCCGCGCCGGTGAACGCCCCTTTCTCATGCCCGAACAGCTCGGACTCGAACAGCGCCTCGGGCAGGCTGGAGCAGTCCACGGGCACCAGCGCCCGCCGCGCGCGCAGGCTGCCCTGGTGCACGGCATGGGCCACCAGCTCCTTGCCCGTGCCCGACTCGCCCAGCAGCAACACCGCAGCCGGCGATGGTGCCACCCGCGCCACCAGCCCCAACATCTTCTGGAACGCGGGCGAACGCCCGATGAGCCCCTGCGCCGACGGCACCGGCTGCGCCGCCACCGGCAAAGGCACCATCTTTTCGACAAAGAACCCTGTGGTGCCGTCCGCACCCGCCACCGGCGCCAGCTCAATCTGTACATATTCCTCGCCCTGGGCGGTGTGGTGCACATGCAGCACGCGTTCGCGTTGCCCCGAGGCGCGCGCCTGCGCGAGTGGGCAGGACTCGCCCGCCTGGTCACAAGGCACGCTGGCATGGTGGGACACGGCATGGCAGGTGCGCCCCACCACGCTGCCCTCGGCACCGCCATCCGTACCGCCCGCTGCACCGAACTGGCGGCGATAGGCGCCATTGGCCGCCAGGATGCGATAGCGGTCGTCCAGCAGGATGTGCGGATCGGGCAGGCCCTCCAGAAAGGACACCAGTTCGGCGGGCGGCGCGGGAAGACGGGGCATGGCAAAAAACCTCGGTACAGGCAAAGGCCCTGACGGTGCACCGGTTTTGCCGACAGGCCTTTGATCTATGCCATGCGGACTGCAATGAATGGCAGTTGGCAGCGAATTTGGCAGACGGAATGGCAGTCCATCCGGCTGGGGCCGGGCCTGCCGCGCGCCCGCCCACCCGATATAGCGCGCGCAACCTGTTGAATTCACAGGCTTTTCATGCAGTACGTGCCATGGCAGGCCGGTCTTGCGGGTGATGGCACGTCGTTTGCGATAAAGCATTGCCGCCCGCAGCGTTGCGGGCGGTGGTTGTCACCCCGCCGAGCCCCCCTATCGGCGCCACGGCCAGTCCTGCCTCTCTCTGAAAGCACCCCATGACCCTCCACCCCGCTACTCCCCATGGCTCCCTTCCAGGCACCGACGGCGATCCCTCCGCAGAGCGTCGGCAGCTGGTGCTGCTGACGGCGGCCACGGGCTGCGTGGCGGCAGCAGGGGTTGCCGTGCCCCTGGTGTCCAGCCTGGCCCCCAGCGAACGCGCGCGGGTCATGGGCGCCGGTGTGGAGGTGGACATCAGCGACCTGCCGCCCGGCGGCGTGAAGACGGTGGAATGGCGCGGCAAGCCCGTGTGGATCATGCGGCGCACGCCCGAGATGCTGGCCGCCCTGCCCCAGCAGGACGCCGCACTGGCCGACCCGGCCTCGCGCAAGGACCAGCAACCCGAGTACGCCCGCAACCCGCAACGCTCCATCCGCCCAGAGGTGTTTGTCACGGTGGGGATCTGCACGCACCTCGGCTGCTCCCCCACCGCCGTGCCTGCAGGCACCAGCAACCCCAGCGTGGGCGACCAATGGCAGGGTGGTTTCTTTTGCCCCTGCCACGGCTCCACCTTCGACCTGGCGGGCCGCGTCTTCAAGAACAAGCCCGCGCCCACCAACCTGGAGGTACCGCCGCACCGCTACGTGTCTGACACCCGGTTGCTCATCGGGGACGACGCGGCCTGAGCGATGGCAGCCGCCTGGGGCCGCGCAATGCCGGTTGCGCTTCGCGTCACACCTGCTTCTGCTGCCACAGTACATCCAACACATGCTGGGTGGCGCGCTCTACCGGGCCCGCGCGGTGGGCAATGCCCAGGGGGCGCCACAGCCTGGGCTGCACCGGCAGCATGCGGATACGCGGGTCCAGCGGCGTGGCAGTGGAGGCCTCGTGCGGCAGCAGCATGGCCCCATAGCCCGTAGCCACCAGGCTCTTGATGGCATCGTCGTAGTTGAGCTGAATGCGCGCCTTGGGTTGCTCGCCCGCCAGGGCCAGCCATTCGCTCGTCAGGCGCGACAGGCTGGTGCCGTCGTCATTCAGGATCAACGGCTGCCCCGCCAGCCACTGGGGGGTAACCCTGCGGGGCGCCGCCCAGGCCGAAGGGACGAATGCCATCACCGGGTCGCGCCGCCAGGGCATCACCGTCACCCCGCGCACCGAGGCCATGGGAAAGGCGACCAGCGCCTGCACAACCGCACCGACCTGCAGGTGCTGACACTGCCCGAAGCCGACCGCAAGAACCCCACGCGCCGAAGCCATCAACAACTGCGACTTCGCCGTCCTGTGCCTGCCCGACGCTGCCGCCCGCGAAGCAGTCGCCGCCATCCACAACCCCGCCGTTCGCGTGATCGACGCCAGCTCGGCCCACCGCGCGGACGCGCAATGGGTTTACGGCTTTCCGGAGATGGATGCGGCGCAGGCCGCGCGCATTGCCAGCGCGCAGCGCGTCAGCAACCCCGGCTGCTACCCCACAGGCGCAATCGCCCTGCTGCGGCCCCTGGTGCAGGCCGGCTTGTTGCCTGGCGACCATGCACTCAACATCCATGCGGTGTCTGGCTACTCCGGCGGTGGGCGCGCCCGCGTGCAAGCGCACGAAGGCCCCGAGGCAGCCCATGCGCCCGCCTTCCAGGTCTATGGGCTGCCGCTGGAACACAAACACACGCCCGAAATCGCGCAGCACGCCGGGCTGTCACAGCGGCCGTTTTTTCTGCCCTCGTACGGAGCCTTCCGCCAGGGCATCGTGCTGACCATCGGGCTGCATCTGCGGCAGCTCGCGCCGGGCACGCAAGGCGAACACCTGCACGCCTGCCTGCAGCAGCACTATGCCGACGCAACCTTTGTCGAGGTGATGCCCCCCGCCGCCACCGAAGCGGCCGAGCACCTGGACCCACAGGCCCTGAACGGCACCAACCGGCTGCGACTGGGGGTGTTCAGCAACGCCCGCCACGGTCAGGTGTTGCTGACCGCCGTGTTTGACAACCTGGGCAAGGGCGCCTCGGGGGCGGCGGTGCAGAACCTGGATCAGATGCTGGGCGGCACGACCTGACGGGCGCGGGCGGAACCGGAGAGGAGCAGCCTTCTTCCCCCATGTTCTGGGGGGGTGTCTTGAAATGGCCACAAATGCCCGTATCATTAGCACTCACCGCAGACGAGTGCTAACACCGCACTCCCTGCTGGCAGTTTGGTGGCCCCGGATGGCCGGGGCTGATTGAATCCATCAGCTTTTTTTACTGAAAACAGGAGCAATGCAATGAACCTTCGCCCTCTGCACGATCGCGTGATCGTCAAGCGTATTGAAAGTGAAACCACGACGGCCTCCGGCATCGTGATCCCTGACAACGCCGCCGAAAAGCCCGATCAAGGTGAAGTGTTGGCCGTGGGCCCTGGCAAGAAGAACGACAAGGGCGAACTGGGCGCGATGAGCGTCAAGGTCGGCGACCGCGTTCTGTTCGGCAAGTACTCGGGCCAGACCGTCAAGGTCAACGGCGACGAGCTGCTGGTGATGAAGGAAGACGACCTGTTCGCTGTCGTTGAAAAGTAATTCACTGCGGTCCATTTACTATCTTTTTCATAGCTACTAGCGCTTACTGGATAAGCGCTAGAGGCCAATTTGAATCATATTTTTCAGGAGCTCCAAAATGGCAGCAAAAGACGTAGTTTTCGGCGGCGAAGCCCGCGCACGCATGGTTGAAGGCGTGAACATCCTGGCCAACGCGGTCAAGGTCACGCTGGGCCCCAAGGGCCGCAACGTGGTGCTGGAGCGCTCGTTCGGCGCCCCCACCGTGACCAAGGACGGTGTGTCCGTGGCCAAGGAAATCGAACTGAAGGACAAGCTGCAAAACATGGGCGCCCAGCTCGTGAAGGAAGTGGCTTCCAAGACCAGCGACAACGCTGGTGACGGCACCACCACCGCTACCGTGCTGGCCCAAGCCATCGTGCGCGAAGGCTCCAAGTACGTGGCCGCTGGCCTGAACCCCATGGACCTGAAGCGCGGCATCGACAAGGCTGTCACAGCCCTGGTGGAAGAGCTGAAGAAGGCTTCCAAGCCCACCACCACTTCCAAGGAAATCGCCCAGGTGGGTTCGATCTCCGCCAACTCTGACGCTTCCATCGGCCAGATCATTGCTGACGCCATGGACAAGGTCGGCAAGGAAGGCGTGATCACCGTGGAAGACGGCAAGTCCCTGAACAACGAGCTCGACGTTGTGGAAGGCATGCAGTTTGACCGCGGCTACCTGTCGCCCTACTTCATCAACAACCCAGAAAAGCAAGCTGCCCTGCTGGACAACCCCTTCGTGCTGCTGTACGACAAGAAGATCAGCAACATCCGTGACCTGCTGCCCACGCTCGAGCAAGTTGCCAAGGCTGGCCGTCCCCTGCTGATCATTGCCGAAGACGTCGAAGGCGAAGCCCTGGCTACGCTGGTGGTGAACACCATCCGCGGCATCCTGAAGGTTGTGGCTGTGAAGGCTCCTGGCTTCGGCGACCGTCGCAAGGCCATGCTGGAAGACATCGCCATCCTGACGGGCGGCAAGGTCATCGCTGAAGAAGTGGGCCTGAGCCTGGAGAAGGTGACTCTGGCCGACCTGGGCCAAGCCAAGCGCATCGAAGTGGGCAAGGAAAACACCATCATCATCGACGGAGCTGGTGCCGCTGCCGACATCGAAGCCCGCGTGAAGCAAATCCGCATCCAGATCGAAGAAGCGACCAGCGACTACGACCGTGAAAAGCTGCAAGAGCGCGTGGCCAAGCTGGCTGGCGGCGTGGCAGTGATCAAGGTCGGCGCTGCGACCGAAGTCGAAATGAAGGAAAAGAAGGCCCGCGTGGAAGACGCCCTGCACGCTACCCGCGCTGCTGTGGAAGAAGGCATCGTGGCCGGTGGTGGCGTGGCTCTGCTGCGCGCACGCCAAGCGGCTGGCGAGATCAAGGGCGACAACCCTGACCAAGACGCCGGCGTGAAGCTGATCCTGAAGGCTATCGAAGCCCCTCTGCGCGAGATCGTTTACAACGCTGGTGGCGAGCCATCGGTGGTGGTGAACGCCGTGCTGAACGGCAAGGGCAACTACGGCTTCAACGCTGCCAACGACACCTACGGCGACATGATCGAAATGGGTATCCTGGACCCCACCAAGGTGACCCGTACAGCTCTGCAGAACGCCGCTTCCGTGGCATCGCTGCTGCTGACGACCGAAGCCATGGTGGCTGAGGCTCCAAAGGACGACGCTCCTGCCGGCGGCATGCCTGACATGGGTGGTATGGGCGGCATGGGCATGTAATTGCCTGGCGGGCATTCCACGGTGCCCTAGCCCAAAGCCTGCAGGTCTCACGGCCTGCAGGCTTTTTATATGGCTGTGCTGGATGTGCTGCCGCAAACAGCGGACCGCTCTGCCTTGCGGCGATGAGCTATCGCCAAATCACATCAAATTTCATAGCATGCAGCGCTTACCACACGGGCGCTAGAGCCACTTTCGGCATCAACCACGCCAAACAGCCGTGGGGCCAAGCTGAACGCCGCATGAACGGGTTGTTAAGCCATTCTTCATGCCCGCGCCGCACCATAGCGGCATGACAACAGCACACCGCCCCCTCTTCGCACGCATCGCAGCCCCTCTGTTGCTGGCTGCGTTGGCACCCCTGGCACACGCTGGCGACACCACGGCCGCCTTGCAAATGCAGCGCTTCAGCGATGCTTCTGGCACTGCGGTCAGTGCCGAACGGGGGCGCATTTTCTTCAACAGCCGCCACGGTGGTGAATGGTCGTGTGCGTCGTGCCACGGTAACCCGCCCACCACGCCTGCGCGCCACGCCAGTACCGGCAAGACCATTGCGCCGCTGGCACCTGCGTTCAACCCCGAGCGCTTCACCGAAACGGCCAAGGTCGACAAATGGTTCCGTCGCAACTGCAACGACGTGCTCAAGCGCGAATGCACGGCGGCTGAGAAGGCTGACGTGCTGGCCTGGCTGCTGAAGCTCGACGCCAAAACTGCAGCCGCCCAACCCAGCAAGAGCACGCCATGACCCACGCCACCCTCACAACCACCCTCACACCCACCCGCACAAGCTGGATATATGCCGCCCGCCTGCCAGCAGCCTTGCTGGCCCTGGCCTGCGCCCTGCCTGCAGCGTGGGCCGACAGCCGCCAGATGCCTGAGTCCAGCATGCTGCCCGCCTACAAGCAGGAATGTGCGGGCTGCCACATGGCCTACCCGCCCGGCATGCTGCCCGCCAGCTCCTGGAGCCGAATGATGAAAGGTCTGGACCAGCACTACGGCACCGACGCATCGCTGGACCCCGCCATGGTGCGGCAGATCAGCGTGTGGCTGGAAGCCCATGCCGGCACCTACAAGCGCGTGCGTGAGGCACCTCCGCAAGATCGCATCACCCAGTCTGCATGGTTTGAACGCAAGCACCGCGACATCGAACCCGCCGTGTGGAAGCGCGCTTCCATCGGCAGCCGCGCCAACTGTATGGCGTGCCACACCCGGGCCGACCAGGGTGACTTTGACGACGACCGCGTCCGCATTCCCAAGTGAGCACCCGCATGACCAGCAACAGCCTTCCCCACAACGCGCCACCCGCACCGCCCGGGTCGGCCCCGTCCGCTTCATCGTCAGCCACAACACCCCGCCCCGCCACCCGCCGCGTGGTGGATGCCGCCACACGCACGCTGCACTGGCTGATGGCGCTGAGCTTCACCGGTGCCTACATCACCGCCGATGGTGAACGCTGGCGGCTGGTGCACGTCACGCTGGGCTACACCCTGGCGGGGCTGCTGGTGGCACGGGTGCTGTGGGGTCTGTTCGGCCCCCGGCAGGTGCGCCTGTCCGTGCTGTGGCGCAAGCTGCAGGGGTTGCCCGCCTGGTTGCAGTCGCTGGTCGCCGTGCGCTCGCCATCGGCACTGCAGGCCGCCTGGCGGCCCGGGCAAAACCTGCTGATGGCACTGGCCGTGGGGCTGATTTTGGTGCCCATCGTCCCGCTCACCCTCAGCGGCTACGCCGTGTGGGACGAATGGGGTGGCGAATGGCTGGAAGAGGTGCACGAGTTCTTCGGCAACGCCATGTTGATGGTCGTGCTGGTGCATGTGGGGCTGATCGCCCTTTTGAGCGTGCTGCGCCGCAAGAACCAGGCGCTGCCCATGCTGACAGGCCGTGTGCCCGGCCCTGGCCCCGACTTGGCCAAACACAACCACCGCGCCTTGGCCGCCCTGGTTCTGGCCTGCGTGCTGGGGTTCTGGGCCTGGCAGTGGAACAACGCTCCGGTGCAACCCGCCGCCACCAGCTGGGGCTGGAGCGAGAATCACGACGATGACGACGACTGACTGAAGGCACTCCATGCGCATCCTGCTGGCAGAAGACGATGAACTCCTGGGCTCTGGCATCCGTGCGGGCTTGGCGCAGCACGGCTTTCAGGTGGACTGGGTGCGCGATGGCGTGGCCGCAGAACGGGAACTGGCCACCGGCGCCTACCAGGCCGCAGTGCTCGACCTGGGCTTGCCCCGCCAGGACGGCATGGAGGTGCTGCGCCAAACGCGGGCACGCCGCAACACCACGCCCGTGCTGGTGCTTACCGCCCGCGACGCCGTGCCCGCCCGCATCGAAGGGCTGGACGCCGGAGCCGACGATTACCTCATCAAACCCATCGACCTTCACGAACTGGCCGCCCGCCTGCGCGCGCTGGTGCGTCGCGCCCATGGGCAAAGCGACACCTGCCTGGCCGCTGGCGATGTGGTGCTGGACCCGGCCGCACACCAGGTGCTGGCCCACGGCCAGCCTGTGGAACTCTCCAACCGCGAATACGACCTGCTGCACGCCCTGATGCTGAATGCGGGCCGCGTGCTCAGCCGCGAACAGCTGGAGCAACGACTGTACGAGTGGGGCAGCGAGATCAACAGCAATGCGGTGGAAGTGCACATCTACCACCTGCGCCGCAAGCTGGGCGCCGGATTGATCGAAACCGTGCGTGGCGTGGGCTACCGCATTCCGCGGGAGCAGGCATGAGCGTGGCCACACCAGCGCGCACGCCGCGCTCGTTACAAGCGCGGCTGCTGATGACCGTGCTGGCGCTGGTGGTCGTGGCCTGGGCTATTGCGGCCGCGCTGGCCTGGCATGAGACCGATGACGAAGTCAGCGACCTGCTGGACGCGCACCTGGCCCAGGCCGCCGCCCTGCTGCGCCTGCAGCCGCTGGACGAGCTGGACGAAGACCGCCTGAACGAGGCGCCCGAACTGGACAAGCACCAGCCCCGCGTGGTGTTCCAGCTGTGGCACGAGGGGCAGCTGCTGGCCCGATCAGCCAGTGCGCCGCACGAGCCCCTGACACGACGGCACAAACGGGGCTTTGCCGACAGCACCGTGGACGGCAAAGCATGGCGCGTGTTTGTGACCCAGGGGCGCGAAAGCGATGTGCGCATTCTGGTGGGCGAGCTGCAATCGGTGCGTGAAGAAATCATCCTGGCCAGCCTGACCAGCATCCTCAAGCCGCTGGCCTGGGCCCTACCTTTGCTGGCACTGGGCATCTGGTGGGCCGTGCGTGGCTCAGTGCGCCCACTGGAGCAGTTGGGCCGCGCAGTGGCCACCCGCCAGCCCCAATCGCTGGAGCCGCTACCCACCCAGGGTGTGCCACCCGAGGTGTTGCCGCTGGTGACTGCGTTGAATGATTTGTTTGAACGCACGGCCCGCCTGCTGGCCACCGAACAGCAGTTCACTGCCGATGCCGCCCACGAACTGCGCACCCCCATCGCCGGGATTCGCATGCAAGCCCAGGTGGCACAGGGCGCGGCAGATTCGCAGGATCGCGCACGCGCGCTGGAGGCCACCGTGCAAGGCTGCGACCGCGCCACACGCCTGGTGGAACAGCTGCTGCAACTGGCGCGGCTGGATGCAGAGCCAGCCACGGGTAACGCCCAGAGCACGCCGCTGGCAGACGTGATCCGCTCCCTGGTGGCGGAATGCAGCCCGACCGCACAGCGCCGGCAGCAGGAAGTGGCAATCACCGAGCCTTTGCCCGCAGCCCTCCATATTCCGCTGCCCGAGCCCTTGGCCCGTGTGCTGTTGCGCAATTTGCTGGACAACGCCGTGCGCTACAGCCCCGATGGCGCGCAGGTGCGGCTGCAGGTGGCCCAGGCCCAGGGCTTTACGGAGTTGACCGTGGAAGACAGTGGCCCCGGCCTGGCACCGGAACAACAGGCAAGGCTGGGCGAAAGGTTCTTTCGCGTGCTGGGCACAGGCCAGACGGGCAGCGGCCTGGGATGGTCCATCGTGCAGCGCATCGCGCGCATTCACCGGCTGCAGATCAGCACCGACACCAGCCCAGAGCTGGGGGGCATGCGCGTGAAGGTGCGCTGGTAAGGGGGCAAGCCCCTCCCCCACCGAGCCCTCAAACTGGCGCGCGCAAAGCGTGTGTGTCGCGTGCCAACTGGGTGATACGCGCCCAGTCTCCCTGGCGCATGGCGTCTGCAGGCGTCAACCACGAGCCACCCACGCAGCGCACATTGGGCAAAGCCAGGTAGTTGGGGGCGGTGGCCTGGCTGATGCCCCCCGTGGGGCAGAAGCTCACCTGCCCAAACGGACTGGCCCAGGCCTTGAGCAAGGGGATGCCACCAGCAGCCTCGGCCGGAAACAGCTTGAGGAACGAGAACCCATCGGCCAGCGCGGCCATGATCTCGCCGGACGTTGCCACGCCCGGCAGCAGCGGCAGGCCAAGCCCCTTGCAGGCATTGCCCACGTCTGAGGTGTAGCCAGGGCTGACGGCAAAACGTGCACCGGCCTCGCTGGCGCGGCGGGCATCATCGGCATTGAGCACGGTGCCCACGCCGACCAAAGCTTCGGGCAAATGGCGCGCGATGGCTTCAATGGCCGGCAGCGCAGCAGCAGTGCGCAGCGTCACCTCCAGCACCTTCACACCACCGGCCAGCAACGCCTCGGCCAGGGGCAGCGCGTCTTCCACGCGGTCGATCACGATGACGGGGATGACGGGGCCATGGCTGGCGATGTCAATGGGATTCATGGAAATACTCCTTGATGTTGGATGCCGCACGCGGCGTATGACAGGGGCGCGGCCCATACCAGTGCACCCGTGGAACTGGCTTCGCCAGGCCCACTGGGTGCGTCCCCCTCCCGCGCAGCGAGAGAGGGGGAAGGCGCGCAGCGACTCAGGGGGTGCATCCTGCTACAACCATGTGCAGGCTCCTTGTTCGGCACCGCCTGCGTGGCGGCGAAAGTTGGTGAAGAGTTCGCGACCAAACCCGGTTTGCGAGGGTGCGTTGTAAGGCGCGGGGGTGCGAGCGGCCCAAGTGGCTTCATCGACCAGCACATCCAGCGTGCCTGCCACGGCATCGACCCGCACCATGTCGCCATCGCGCACCTTGGCCAACGGGCCACCGGCCAGTGCCTCGGGCGTAACGTGGATGGCAGCAGGCACCTTGCCCGATGCGCCGCTCATGCGGCCATCGGTGACCAACGCAACTTTGAAGCCCTGGTTTTGCAGCACGGCCAGCGGGGGCGTGAGCTTGTGCAGCTCGGGCATGCCATTGGCCTGCGGGCCCTGAAAGCGCACCACAGCGACCATGTCCTGGTTGACCTCGCCCGCACTGAAGGCGGCGAGCAAGGCCTCTTGCGAATCAAAGACGCGGGCCGGGGCCTCGATGATGTGGCGGTCTTCAGGCACGGCAGACACCTTGATCACCGCACGGCCCAGGCGGCCTTGCAGCAGGCGCAGGCCGCCCGTGGGGGAGAAGGGGTTGGACACGGGGCGCAGCACGCTTTCGTCGCCCGACTGGGCCGGTGCATCTTGCCCGCCTGCGGCAATGCCGCCCGCATTCACGCTCATCACATCGGCGTGCATGAAGCCACCGGCCAGCAGCTCGCGCAAGATCCACGCGGGGCCGCCTGCGGCCTGGAACTGGTTCACATCGGCATCGCCATTGGGGTACACGCGAGCCAGCAACGGCACGGCGGACGAGAGTTCATCAAAGTCCGACCAGTCGATCAGAATGCCCGCGCTGCGCGCAATCGCCACCCAGTGGATTAGGTGGTTGGTGGAGCCGCCCGTGGCCAGCAGGGCCACCATGGCGTTGACGATGCAGCGCTCGTCCACCAGCTTGCCGATGGGGGTGAAGCGGTTGCCGCGCTTGCCAATGTCGAGCACGGTGCGCAGCGCCTGGCGGGTGAAGGCCTCGCGCGCCTCGGTGCCGGGGGACTCGAACGCCGCGCCAGGCACGTGCAAGCCCATGGCTTCGAGCAGCATCTGGTTGCTGTTGGCCGTGCCGTAGAAGGTGCAGGTGCCAGGGCTGTGGTAGGCGGCGGACTCGGCCTTGAGCAGCTCGTCGCGCCCCACCAGGCCTTGTGCGTACTGCTCGCGCACCTTGGCCTTGTCTTTGTTCGACAAGCCCGTGCCCATGGGGCCTGCGGGCACAAATACACAGGGCAAGTGGCCATAGTGCAGCGCACCGATCAGCAAGCCCGGCACGATCTTGTCGCACACACCCAGCAGCAGCGCACCGTCAAACACATCGTGGGATAGCGCTACCGCAGTGGCCATGGCAATGGCATCGCGGGAGAACAGCGACAGCTCCATGCCGGGCGTGCCCTGCGTCACGCCGTCGCACATCGCAGGCACACCGCCCGCCACTTGCACCGTGGCGCCCAGCTTGGCGGCTTCGTCCCGCAAGACGGCGGGATAGCTTTGGTACGGCTGGTGGGCCGAGAGCATGTCGTTGTAGGCCGTGACGATGCCAATGTTGGGCGCCTTCTCGACCGTGACCTTGAACTTGTCGGAACCTGGCAGCGCCGCATAGGCATGGGCCAGGTTGGCGCAGCCCATGCGGTCTTGAGCGGGCTTGCGAGCGATCATGGCATCGATGCCTGCAAGGTAGGCGCCGCGGGTGTCTGCGCTGCGCTGGACAATGCGCTGGGTCACGCGCGCTACAACTGGGTGCATGGAAGTCTCCATCGGTGGGTGGCAAGGCCCCGTGCAGGGTGACGGGGCCCGTTGTATGAGGCCCTAGAATGTAACTCGATAACCACCCCGCTTCAACCCATGTCCCTGCAAACCCTGCCCTTGCCGCCGTCCGAACTGGGCGAATCGCCCTTCTGGCACCCCACGGAAAAATCCCTTTACTGGTGTGACATTCAGGGACAAGCGGTGCATGCGTGGCATCCTCAGAGCGGCAAACACCGGCAGTGGCGCATGCCCAGCGAGCCCGGTTGCTGCGCGCCAGTGGCGGCGGGTCGATTGGTAATCGGGTTACGAAACGGTTTCTATCTTCTGGACACGGCCAAGGACAGCGCCGACCCCACCGCCCTCACCTGCCTGGCCCTGCTGCCGCCCGAGCAGCACGACACCGCGGTTCTGCGCTTGAACGACGGCCGGTGCGATACCGCGGGCCGCTTCTGGGCGGGCTCCGTCATCACGCCCCGCACGGCACCCCATGCCGCACTGTGGTGCCTGCAGGCCGATGCCAGCAGCGCCACGGGCTACAGCGTGCGCCACATGGCGGGCGACAACTTCACCGCCAACGGCTTGGCCTTCAGCCCCGACAACTGCACCCTGTATTGGTCGAACACGCCGGAACACCGCATTGACCAGTTTGACTTTGATGTGACCACGGGCGCAATCACCAACCGCCGCCCCTGGGTGCAGTTTGACCGCAAGGTGGACGGCCAGCCTTATGGCGGCCGACCCGATGGCGCGGCAGTGGATGTGGAGGGGAACTACTGGGTCGCGATGTATGAGGGGGCGTGTGTGCTACAGCTCTCACCAGCGGGCAAGGTCCTGCAGCGCATTGCAGTGCCAGTACAGTGCCCGACGATGGTGTGCTTCGGCGGTGACGATTTGCGCACGCTCTACATCACCTCTGCACGCGCCGGACGACCCCAGCAGGAGTGCGAAGCCCTCGTGCCCGCAGGCAGCTTGTTCAGCATCGAAGTGGGCGTGCCAGGGTTACCGGTGAACTTCTTTCGCTGCTGACTGGGCAGCGCGTTGCCTCACACCGCAGGGGTGCGCAACATTTGCAGCAGCCCGGCGGTTGAACCATCAAGGCCTGCCAGGTCGCCGCTGTCCCAGCGCGTCTCCAGGTCCTTGGCCAGTACCTTGCCCAGCTCCACCCCCCACTGGTCAAAGCTGTTGATCCCCCACAGGCTGCCGCTGACAAACACACGGTGCTCTTGCAGTGCAATCAAGGCACCCAACGTGGTGGGTGTCAGGGCGTCCAGCAGGATCAGCGTGCTGGGGCGATTGCCGGGGAAGTGGCGGTGCCCGTCGTCGCTGGCCTTGCCCACCATCAGCGCCTGCGTCTGCGCCAAAGCATTGGCCAGTACCTTCTGCTGGTGCCCAGGCAGCGGATGTGATGCCTTGCGCACGGCCACGATCTCCAGCGGAAGCACATCCGCGCCCTGGTGCAGCATCTGAAAGAACGCATGCTGGCCATTGGTGCCGGGCTCGCCCCAGATGGCAGGCGACGTGGCGCAAGTCAGTGTGCTGCCATCCAGCGCCACGCGCTTGCCGTTGCTCTCCATCTCCAACTGCTGCAGGTAGGCCGCGTAACGACCCATGGATGCGTGGTACGGCGCCACGCAGCGGCTGGTAAAGCCGTAAAAGTTGCGGTACCACACATCCAGCAGCCCCAGGCGCACAGGCAGGTTCTGCGCCAGCGGTGCGGTGCGAAAATGCTCATCCATGGCGTGGCCACCGGCCAGGAACTCACGGAAGCCTTGCTCGCCAATGGCGATGGCCATCGGCAGACCAATGGCCGACCACAGCGAATAGCGCCCACCCACCCAGTCCCAAAAACCAAAGGTGGTGGTGATGCCCAGTGCGCGCGTGGCTTCGAGGTTGGTGGACAAGGCCACGAAGTGCCCCGCCACATCCTGACCACCCTGCGCAGCGAACCAGGCCAGCGCCGAGCGCGCATTCATCATGGTCTCGGCCGTGGTGAACGTCTTGGACGCAATGATGAACAAGGTGTTCTCGGCCTTGAGCCCTTGAAGCACATGGTGCAGTTCATGGCCATCGACGTTCGAGACGAAATGGAAGCGCTTGGAAGGAATGCGGAACTCTTCCAACGCCCGCACCGCCATGTGGGGGCCCAGGTCGGATCCGCCGATACCGATGTTCACCACATCGGTGATAGCGGTATCGCTGCGCACCTCTTCGGCAAAGGCCAGCATCGCGTTCAGCGTGCTGTGCACATCGGCCAGGCGCTGAGCTGTTTCGGGCACATCGCCGGGCAGAGCCACATTCGCAGGCCTGCGCAGCAAGGTGTGCAGCACGGCACGGTTCTCTGTGGTGTTGATGGCCTCGCCCGCAAACATGGCGTTGCGGTGCGCTTCCAGGCCCGTGGCGCGGGCCAGATCCAGCAGCAGCGCTTCCGAGTCGCGATCCCACAGATTCTTGGACAGATCAGCGAACACATGGGGGGCCGACTGGCTGAAATGCGCAAAGCGGTCCGCATCCTGCTCAAACGCCCGCCGCATGTCCAGGTGACGGCCCCGGTCTGCATAGTGCGCCTGCAGCAAGGGCCAGGGGGTAGTTTGGTCGCAACGGAGGGGCATAAACATTTGGATGGACAGGGTTCTCAATCGGCTGAAATCGTAACTTGATTACACAAACAACAACGAATACCTGGATTCTTTCTGGTTACAAAACACTGCAAATCTCAATTCAAAGAGGAATTTTCATGTAACGAGATTACAATTTTCACCACAAAACGATCCACACTTCACGGAGACACCATGAGTTTTGACCTCGTCCTGTTCGGCGGCACTGGCGACCTTGCCTGGCGCAAGCTCATGCCCGCATTGTTTCAGGCTTTCAGGCACGGAACACTGCCAATAGGAGGGCGCATTATTGCCGTGGCGCGGGATGACCTGAGCGACGAGCAGTACCGCAGCCTGATCCAGTCGCGCTTTGACAGTGTGGACCTGGCCAAACGCCCCAGTGCAGAAGAATTTGCGCAGTTTGCGGCCCTGCTGCAGTACCTGCGCATGGATCTTTCCAAGACCGAAGATTACCAGCGCCTGGCCGAGTTGCTGAACGCGCGTGGAGCGGACTCGGTGGTGATGTATGTGGCCACGGCCCCCAGCCTGTTCACCAACGTGTGCGAACAGATCGCCGCCGTGGGCCTCAACGGCCCCACCACCCGCGTGGTGCTGGAAAAGCCCCTGGGTCACGACCTGCAGTCCAACCAGGCCATCAACGACACGCTGCGTCGCGTCCTCAAGGAAGAGCAGGTTTTCCGCATCGACCACTACCTGGGCAAGCCATCCGTCCAGAACCTGTTTGCGCTGCGCTTTGGCAACGCCCTGTTCGAGCCCCTGTGGCGCCGCGAGACGATTGCCAACATCCAGATCACCATCGCCGAAGAACTCGGCGTCGAGTCGCGCGGTGCCTTCTACGACCAGACCGGCGCGCTGCGTGACATGGTGCAGAACCATGCGCTGCAATTGCTGTGCGCCATCGGCATGGAGCCCCCCATCAACTCCAGCGCCAACGCGATTCGCGACGAAAAGCTCAAGGTGCTGCAGTCGCTCAAGCCCTGGACGCTGGAGAGCATCGGCCAGCATGTCATCCGCGGCCAGTACGCGGCAGGTACCCACCAGGGCCAGGCCGTGCCCGGATACGCGCAGGAAAAAGGGGTAGCCCCCGACAGCACCACGGAAACCTTTGTGGCACTGCGCACCGAGATCCTGAACTGGCGCTGGGCGGGCGTGCCTTTCTACATTCGCACCGGCAAGCGGTTGGCAGGGCGCGATGCGCACATCGTCATCAACTTCCGCCCTGTGCCCCACCCGATTTTCAAGACGCCCATTGGCGCAGCCAATCGTCTGGTGATCAACCTGCAACCCAAGGACGGCCTGGAGTTGCACCTGATGGCGCAAGGCGCAGCACAGCACCAGACCGAGCCAGCACTCTCGCAGGTACACCTGAACCTGGACTTTGACCAGCGCTTCGGCGCAGAGCGCGTGGGCGCGTACGAACGCCTGCTACTGGACGTGATTGCCGGTCGCCTGAATCTGTTCGTGCGCAGCGACGAGCAGGAAGAAGCCTGGCGCTGGGTCGAACCCATCCTGCAGTACTGGAAGAACGATCCTGCAGGCCCCCGCCCCTATGCCGCAGGCAGCTGGGGCCCACGGGCCGCCAGCGCGATGATTGCGCGCGATGGGAATTGCTGGAGCGAAGAGATGTGATTCGGGGCGGAGGCGACGCAAGCATCGCCTCGTCCAATCCACAAGGCCTGCGATTGTCAGCTGCAGCGCACGACTGCAAGCAGATTGAATTCAAGCAGATGTAAACGCCAGTGCATGCTCCGCAAGGTGCATCGCGTGGGCCTGCTCATAGTCGCGGCGCTCCAAGGCACCGTAAGCAAAGTGCGGACGCAGCGGGCCGGAATGCAGCAGAAAAGCCTGAGCTGCGGCTTCCAGGCGCTGAAGTGCAGAGGCTGGGTCCTGCGCTGGCGCCGGCAGCGGGGCGGCCGATGGAATGGGCTCGTTGATGTCGTGCTGCATGTAGCCGCGCGCACGGAACACAGCAAACGCAGCCGCACCGGCCGTGTGCTGGAACAGAGGTGAATACAGCTGCGGATAGCCCTGCAGCGAATATTCAATGCTCTGCGCACAGTGCTCCAGCGTTTGGGACCATGACCACCGCGCAGCGGCAGACGACGGCTGCACTTGGGAATGCGCCTGCAACTGTCGCATGCCTTCCAGGGCCTGCTCCAGTGAATGCCATGGTGGCGGATGTTGGCCTGCCGTCAAGCGGGACACGCCCCACCCGATGGCAGCGGCGCCGCCCGCTGAAGCCACCAGCACGGATCGCCGCCGCCAGCGGGCTGGGCTGGGGCGTGGGTTGGAGGCAGAGCTGGAGGGTGTGGGCGGGTGAGACATGGGCGCAGTCGCGGTGATGGCAACTGGCGCATTGTGCGCAGCGGTGGGCCCTTCGGCCATGCCCGCTAACAGCTGAAGGTCAGCCAGCCGACACGCCCGGCGCAGCAGCGCCCGAGGGCGCCACCAGCTCAATGGGCAAACCATCCGGGTCCGCAAAAAAAGTGAACAGATCGCCCGTGACCGGATCGGTGCGCACGGGTTCCACCGCCACACCCTGCGCCGCGAGCCACGCCACGCTCGCGCCCATGTCGGCCACGCGCAGGGCCAGGTGGCGCAGGCCACACGCCTCGGGGTACGAAGCGCGCGGAGGCGGCGAGGGAAACGAAAACAGCTCCAGCTGCGTGCCATCGGGCAGCTGCAGGTCGAGCTTGTGCGACCGGCGCTCGGCGCGGTACATCTCATGGACCACCGGCAGGCCCAGCACCTGGGTGTAGAAGTGCCGGGAGCGGGCGTAGTCCGATGCGATGATCGCGACGTGGTGCAGGCCTGTGATCTGTAACGGGTGGGGTGAGGAATCTGCCACGGCGTTCATTCGGTGCCAGCCATGTCCAGCGCGCGCGCGGCGCCGTGCAATGCGGGGGTGGCGGTGGGGTCGATGATCCAGCACGGAATGCCGGCCAGATACGGCTGAAAGCGCCCCTTGGACTCGAACCGCGCGCGGAACGAGGATTGGTCAAACCAGGTGCCCAGGCGCGGCACGATGCCGCCGCCCAGATACACGCCGCCCCGCGCGCCCAGCGTGAGGGCCAGGTTGCCCGCCACGCTGCCCAGAAAGCCGCAGAACAGGTCCAGCGCCTCCAGCGCCAGGGCGTCGTTCGACTGCAGGGCCAGATCGGTCACCTGGGCGGCCGAGCTGACTTCCTTGCCGCCGCGCTGAGCCATCCTGCGCAGCGCGTGGTACAGGTCTACCAGCCCGGCGCCACACACCGCGCGCTCGGCAGACACATGGCCGTAGCGCTCTTGCAGGATGGCCAGCACATCAAATTCCCGCTGGGTCTGCGCGGCCAGCGTCACGTGCCCGCCCTCGCCCGACAGCGGCACGCCGTGGCTGGCACCCGGTGGAAACACCAGGCCCGACACGCCGAGCCCCGTGCCCGGCCCCACCAGCGCAATCGCGCTGCCCGCCACGGCCGCACCGCCGCCCACCTGGCGCAGTTGCGCGGGGGCCAGCGTGGGCAAGGCCAGCGCCAGCGCGGTGAAGTCGTTGATGACCACCAGGCGCTGCAGGCCCAGCGACGCTTTGAGTGCGCTTTGCGAGAAACACCAGCTGTGGTTGGTCATGCGCACCTCGTCGCCCGTGACCGGGTTGGCAATGCCAAAAGCGGCCTCGCGTGGGGTGGGAATGCTCACCTCGGCCAGGTAGGCGGCAATGGCCGCGTCTACCGTGGGGAACTGGGCGCAGGGCAACACGCGGGTGTCGTGCAAGGGGCCATCAGGCTGGTCTTGCCAGGCCAGGCGAATGTTGGTGCCGCCGATGTCGGCCAGCAGGCGCAGGGGGGTCATGCGGTACTTTAAACAAAAATAGCCTCCAGCGCTTATTCAACAAGCGCCAGCAGCTATTATTTTCATAGCAATTGATCGACTGGTTTGCCAAAACGGAGAACGCACCCGCAGGCGGGCTCCCTCTGTCACGCCAGACGATTTTCGCTGCTGGCGTCAAACCAGTGGGCGTTGGCGGGCTCCACCGCCAGGCCCACGGCATCGCCGGGCTGCACGCGGGTCTGCGCATCTGTGCGCAGCGTCACGCTGCCTGCAGCGGTGTCCACTACCACGTAGGTGTCAGGGCCCGTGGGCTCCACCACGCTGACCTTGCCGCGCCAGGGGGCGCTGTCATTCATCACCAAATGCTCAGGGCGCACGCCCAGCAGCACTTCGTTGGCACTGGCAGGGGCGGCCAGGTTCAGCGCCGCGCCCTGGATGCCAAACTGCCCGCCCGCGGCAGCGCCGCGCAACAGGTTCATGGTGGGCGAGCCGATGAAGGTGGCCACGTAGGTGTTGGCCGGGCGGTTGTAGATATCGTCCGGCGTGCCCAGTTGCTGCACCACGCCGCCCTTCATCACCGCAATGCGCGAGCCCAGCGTCATCGCTTCGACCTGGTCGTGCGTGACGTACACGCTGGTGATGCCGCTGGCCTGGTGCAGCCGCTTGATTTCGGCGCGCATCTCCACGCGCAGCTTGGCGTCCAGGTTGGACAGCGGCTCGTCAAACAAGAAGAGTTGCGGCTGGCGCGCGAGCGCCCGGCCCATGGCCACGCGCTGGCGCTGGCCGCCCGAGAGCTGGCTGGGCCGGCGGTCCAGCAGGTGGCTGATCTGCAGCATGGCCGCGACTTCATCGATGCGCTTTTGGCGCTCGGCCTTGGGCATCTTGCGCATCTCCAGCGCAAAGCCGATGTTGTCGGCCACGCTCATGGTGGGGTACAGCGCGTAGCTCTGGAACACCATGGCAATGTCGCGGTCGCGCGGGGGCATGCCCACCACGTTCTTGCCGCCAATACGCACCTCACCTTCGGTCGGGTCGTCCAGACCCGCAATGATGTTGAGCAAAGTGGATTTGCCGCAGCCCGAGGGGCCCACCAGGATGAGGAACTCGCCCGGCGCGACGTGGATGTCCACGCGGCGCAGAACCTCCACGCTTTTATCGCCGTTGCCAAAGCGCTTGTTGATGCCTGCAATTTCGAGTGATGACGCCATGATCTTCCCTTACCCTCTTAACCCTTAACTGCGCCAGCCGTCAGCCCGCGCACAAAAAACTTTCCGGCCAGCACATAGATGGCCATGGTGGGCAGGCCCGCGATGATGGCGGCAGCCATGTCCACGTTGTAGGCCTTCACACTGCTGCTGGTGTTGGCCAGGTTGTTCAGGCCCACGGTGATGGGCTTGGACTCGGTTCCCGAGAACACCACGCCGAACAGGAAGTCGTTCCAGATGTTGGTGAACTGCCAGATGAGCGTGACCATGAAGATGGGCGTGGACAGCGGCAGCACGATGCGCCAGAAGATCTGCCAGAAGTTCGCCCCGTCCATGCGCGCCGCATTCACCAGCTCCTTCGGAATGGCGGCGTAGTAGTTGCGAAAGAACAGCGTGGTGCCCGCCAGGCAGTGCACCAGCACCAGCCCGGTGATGGAGCTGGACAGCCCCAGCATGCCCAGCACCTGTATGCCGGTGTGCTGCGCGGCCTGCAACCCCTCAAGCGGCTGGAAGCGCAGATTGAGCGGGCCGGCAAGCGCAGCCACAACGCGGCAGACCCGCTACCGCCCATTGAACTGACCTCGGCCCCGCAAGAGGTGTATTCCCTCGCCAGCACCATCAACCGCTTGCTGGAAGCCGTGGCCCGCGGGCAACAAAAGGAAAAGCGCTTCCTCAACGATGCAGCCCATCAGCTGCGTACGCCGCTGGCAGGCCTGATTGGCCAGACCGAACTGGCCCTGCACGAAAGCCATGAGCCCCAGGTGCGTGAGCGGCTGCACAAAGTGCTGTCGGCCGCCCAGCGCAGTGCCCACCTGGTTCACCAGTTGCTGCAACTGGCACGGTCCGAAAGCAACGTGCCCATGCAGCCGTTGGACCTGCCGCAACTGGCCTGCGAAGTCGCCCGCGAATGGACCGCCAAGGCCCTGGCTGCGGGCATTGACCTGGGGTATGAAGGCGAGGAGCAACTCCGCGTGCTGGGCCACCCCCTGCTGCTGCGCGAAGCGCTGAACAACCTGATTGACAACGCACTGCACTACGCTGGCACCGGCGCCACGGTCACTGTGCGGGTACACCTCACCGCCCCTGGCATGGCTGCGCTGGCCGTGGAAGATGATGGCCCCGGGGTGCCCGCAGAGCATCTGGGCGACCTGTTCGCGCGGTTCTGGCGCGGGTCAGACAAGGCCGGCGGTTGCGGCCTGGGCTTGTCTATCGTGGACGAGATTGCCCTGCGCCATGCTGGGCAAACCTTTGCAGAGCCCGTAGTACCCCACGGCTTGCGCGTGGGGATCTCGCTGCCAGCCCTGACCTAAGAACCTGTCAAAGGCTGGCAGGAACCCTGCTCAGATGGCCTGAATCAGCTTTTCCAGCTTGACGGCATCCACCGCGAAAGCGCGAATGCCTTCTGCCAGCTTTTCGGTCGCCATCGCGTCTTCGTTCAAGGCATAACGGAAGCCTGGCTCGTCGTAGGTCACGAAGGGCAGATCCATCGCCTTGGCGGCATCGGCGCTCAAGGCAGGCTGCAGGGGGGCTTCGGTGGCGGCCAGTTGGGCCAGCAGTTCGGGGGCAATGGTCAGCAAATCGCAGCCTGCCAGCGCCGTGATCTGGCCTACGTTGCGGAAGCTCGCGCCCATCACCTCGGTGGCAATGCCAAAGCGCTTGTAGTGGTTGTAGATCTGCGTGACCGACTGCACGCCAGGGTCGTTGGCGCCAGCACGGGCGGCCTCGTCCCAGCTCGCGCCTGCCTGCTTCTTGTACCAGTCGTAAATGCGGCCCACAAAGGGCGAGATCAGCTGCACCTTGGCCTGGCCGCAAGCCACTGCCTGGGCGAACGAAAACAGCAGTGTGAGGTTGGTGTGGATGCCCTTGCGCTCCAGCTGTGCAGCGGCCTGGATGCCTTCCCAGGTGGCGGCGATCTTGATGAGCACACGGTTGATGTGGATGCCTTCGGCCTGGTACAGCTCAATGATGCGCTCAGCGCGCGTGACGGTGGCGCTGGTGTCAAAGCTCAGGCGGGCATCCACTTCGGTAGAAACGCGACCCGGCACATGCTGGAGGATTTCGCAGCCAAAACGCACCAGCAGGCGGTCAATCACCTCGTCCATCGCCCGCCCTTGCCACTTGGCCACGGTGTCCTTGAGCAGAGGTGCGTACTCAGGCTTTTGCACCGCCTTGAGGATCAGCGACGGGTTGGTCGTCGCGTCCTGCGGACGGAACTGGGCCAGTTGCAGAAAGTCGCCGGTGTCGGCAACCACGGTGGTGAACTGTTTGAGGGCGTCGAGTTGGTTCATGGCTATGGTCTCAAAAGTGGACAGCGAACAGGGCAAGGCATCGCGAATGACCGGGGGCACAGGCGGGCCAGCGCTGATAGCAAGTGTAGACGCGCACCGTTACCGGTAGCCCCCGCTGCATGAAACCAAGTTACATTGCAGTTACCTCGTTTCGTTTTCTGTGGATCTCCCATGCTTGAACGCATCACCGCATCCTTGAGTTCCCTGGCCCCGGCAGAGCAGCGCGTGGCCAAGCTGGTGCTGACCGACCCCCGCGCCTTTGCCCGCCTGCCTGTGCGCGAGCTAGCCGAGCGCGCCCATGTGAGCAAGCCCACCGTGGTGCGCTTTTGCCGCAGCATGGGCTACGACGGGCTGGCCGACTTCAAGCTCAAGCTGGCTGGCAGCGTGAGCGAGGGCGTGCCCTTCATCCACCGCAGTGTGGACGTGGACGACAAGACGGGTGATGTGCTGGTGAAGGTGGTGGACAACGCCGTGGCGGCCTTCCTGCAATACCGCAACGCGGCCAGCACCGTGGCGCTGGAGCGTGCGGCGCAGGCCATCTCTGACACCTGGAAGAAGGGCAAGCGCATCGAGTTCTACGGCGTGGGCAACTCGGGCATCGTGGCGCAGGATGCGCAGCACAAGTTCTTCCGCCTGGGCGTCACCTCCATCTCCAGCAGCGACGGCCACATGCAGGTGATGAGCGCCACCCTGCTCGGCCCAGGCGACTGCGCGGTGATCATCTCCAACTCGGGCCGCACGCGCGACCTGATGGACGCTGCCGACATTGCCCGCAAGAACGGCGCCGTCACCATTGCCATCACCGCCAGCGGTTCGCCGCTGGCCAGTACCTGCAACATCCACCTGGCCGCCGACCACCCTGAGGGGTACGACCGTTACAGCCCCATGGTGTCGCGCCTGATGCACCTGCTCATCATCGACGTGCTGGCCACCTGCGTGGCGCTGCGCATCGGCAGCTCGCTGCAACCCATCCTGCAGCAGATGAAAGAAAACCTGCGGGCCAAGCGCTACGCGTAAGCGCCCGTTCCCCAAACCGGTTCAAAGGCCAGGGCCCAGGCCCGGCTCCCGCTCAATCCAGCGTCACCCCCGCGTCGCGGATCACTTTGCCCCACTTGGTCGTCTCGGTCGCCAGGAAGGCGTCGCAGGCTTCGGGCGTGGTGCCTTCACCGAAGGTGCCCATGGCTTCGAGCTTCGCCTTGGTTTCTTCGCTCTGGATGATGGCGTTCACCGCGTCGGACATGCGTTTGACGATGTCGCGCGGCGTGCCTGCCGGAGCAATCATGCTGGCCCAGGTGCTGCCCACCATGCCGGGGATGCCCTGCTCGATGAAGGTGGGCACATCGGGCAGCATGGGCAGGCGTTTTTCGCTGGCCACGCCGATCAGCGTGATGCGGCCGGCCTTGGCAGGCTGGATGAGGTTGGGCGGTGGGTCGAGAAACAACGGCACCTGGCCGCCCAGCAGATCGGTGAGCGCAGGCGCTGCGCCGCGGTAGGGAATGTGCACCATGAACGTCTGCGTGAGCGACTTGAGCAGCTCGCTCGTCAGGTGCGCGGCCGAGCCGGTGCCTGATGAAGCAAAGCTCACCTTGCCCGGGTTGGCCTTGGCATAGGCCACCAGTTCCTTCACCGTTTTGAACGGCGCATTGGGCGCCACGGCAGCCACCAGGGGCGACACGCCCATGAGCGACACGCCCACCAGATCCTTGCGCGGGTTGTACGGCAGCTTGGGGTACAGCGTGGTGTTGGCGGTGAAGGCCGGAATCACCACGCCAAACGTGTGCCCGTCGGGCGCGGCCTTGGCCACGGCTTCCACACCGATGATGCTGTTGGCACCGGGCTTGTTGTCGATCACCACGGGCTGGCCCAACTGCTTTTGCAGGCCCACGGTCAGCAGGCGCGCCATCTGGTCGGTGAAGCCACCGGCGGTGTACGGCACCACGATGCGAATGGGGCGGCTGGGCCAGCCGGACTGCGCCAGTGCGGGCAGCGCGGCCGTGGCCAGCGCAGCGCCTGTGGCCTGCACGATGCGGCGGCGGGAAAGGGATGCGTTCATGGTGTTGTCTCCTGTATCGTTTTTCAAATAAAAATAGCTGCTAACGCTTTATGTATAAGCGCTAGCAGCTATGTTTTTAGTAGCAATCAGCCTTGCACATGCGGGCCGATGGTGGAAGGCCTGAACAGGTCAGAGGGCCTTGACCAGTTCAGGCACAGCCGTAAACAAGTCCGCCTCCAGCCCATAGTCCGCCACGCTGAAGATCGGCGCTTCCGGAT
>NZ_JAEFCH010000031.1:0-50507 GCF_016406015.1 Acidovorax sp. IB03
CACTGTCATACAGAGCCTCCTCGCACGCCAGATCGGCCAGGTTGAACCAGTGCTGAAGAAAATGGATGCGCAGCATGCGCTCCAACCCAATGGGCGGACGGCCGTTGCCGGCCTTGGGGTAGTGCGGCTCTATCACCTGGCACAGGGCGGCCCAAGGCACTATTGTCTCCATGGTCCGCAAGAACTCTTCACGTCGGGTGGGCTTGCGCGACTGCTCGAATCCGTTGTTTTGATCTGCGGCCATTGCCAGGGTCTGCTGCTTCATCTGCGGATAACGTTTGAGAAGCGACAACGGTGGACCTTGATCAGCATTGCCTTAAAGCTGCGACTGCCCAGCAGCACTGTGCTCCAAAAATCCACCAACCTGTGCAAGTGCTCGTCCCACTGGCCGTTCAGGGCCTCGTCAAACACCGGGCCCAGCAGCGCGTCTTGTCGCACATCGGCATAAAACGCGTGCACCAACTCGGAAATGCTCTCAACAGTGGGGGTGTGATAGGTCAGGTTGGCTTGCATGGCGCACAGTGTGAGCGATCAGCTGCAGCTACATGCTGACGTACCGCAACCCCCGGCCTTGGAAGACGCCTCAAACTGAGGGAAAAGCACGTTGTTTTCCAGGTGGATATGATTGATCAGGTCATCGTTGAGCTGGGCGATGCCGGCATACAGGGCGCGCCAAGTGTTGCACGCGCCCTGGGGGGGCGTGGCATCGTTGGTCAGGGCGTTGAGCTTGTCGAGCGCCTCGCCATGGTCCACATGCTCGGCACGCATCATGCCAATAGGGTGCACCACGAAGGCATTGCCGCCGGTCTTCAGCATGGGGAACAGAATGGTTTCTTCCTTCTCCATGTGCGACAGCAGCTCTTCGTGCATGGCTTCCAGCGTATCGGCCAGGCCCGCTGGCACCTCGGGGTTGTCGCGGTGCACGGCTTCCACTCGGCGCGCCATGCGAATCAGTTCTGGAAGCTGCGCGCGATGCACTTCGTGGTAGCGGGCCAGGATGTGGTCTACCAGTTCGGCAGGCGAGGTAATGCCAGGCAGGTTGGTGCTGCGCTGCAGTTGCGACAGCTCGGCCAGGATGGCGTCCACGTCCAGCGATTTCTGTGCAGCCGCCTCGCGCAGGCTGATCTGGCCGCCGCAGCAAAAGTCCAGCTTCAAACGGCGAAAAACGGCGGTGGAACCCGGCAGCTCCACAGCGATCTGACCGATGGCTTGCTCTGCGCTCAAAGCGGGTTGGGTGTCTTGCAGGCGGGCATTCATGGGGGTCTTCCTTAAAGATTCATTTGGTATGAATATTTTATTCAATAAAATTCATGTTGCAAGCATCTTTTAATTCGAGCCAGGAACAACGCCATGCGCCTTACCCAATGGACTGACTACACCTTGCGTGTACTGATGTATTGCGCGGCTACGCAGGGCCGTGAACAACCTGTGACGATCACTGAAGTGGCTGAGGGCTATGGCATCTCGCGCAGCCACCTGATGAAGATTGTGCAAGAGCTTGCCGCCCAGGGCTTGCTCGAGACAACGAGGGGCAGAGGAGGCGGCATGCGCCTGATGAAGCCGCCCAGCGAGATCAACCTGGGCGCCGTGGTGCGCCAGACCGAAACCGACTTTCACCTGGTCGAGTGCTTTGACCCCCGGGTGAACCGTTGCCGCTTGAGTGACAACTGCCGGCTCAAGGGTGCCTTGGGGGCAGCCATCAACGCTTACCTGGCGGTGCTGGATGGCGTGACCCTGGCGGATTTGGTGGATGCGCCCGCGTCCACCATGGAGGTGTTGCCGCTGGTTCAGCATCCCCGGCGCAGCGCCAAGCCTGCGTCTGGCCTGGCGGTGAAATGATCCGGTGAGCGTGCTTGAGGTGGCCCGAGGCTTGGTCGGGCCTATCGCAACTGCATTGAATACTGCCCAGACAGGGCAGCGCTGCGATGTGGGGCCGAGCGGATCGGCTATTTTGTGTGTGTTCGAAAAGGTCCGTTGCCGAACCTTTTCCGAAGGAGGTTACGGAGTCACCACTTCCAGCAAGCGGTCCAGGCCACCCTGGTTGATGGCCACATGGGCTTGCGCACGCACGGTGGGTTTGGCGTGGTAAGCCACTGAAAGACCGGCGACGCCCATCATGGGCAGGTCGTTGGCACCGTCGCCCACAGCAATGGCCTGCTTGGGGGAGATGCCCATCAGCGATGCCAGCTCCAGCAGGGTGCGGCGCTTTTCGGCGCCATCGCAAATGTCGCCCCAGGCCTGGTCCACCATGCGACCAGTCAGCTGACCGTTGTCCACTTCCAGCATGTTGGAGCGGGCGAAGTCGATGCCCAGGCCCGCGCGAACGCGATCGGCAAAGAAGGTGAAGCCGCCCGATACCAGCAGCGTGGTGAGTCCGGCGGCTTTCGCGGCGGTGATCAGCTCTTTGGCTCCGGGGTTGAAGCGCAGCCGTTCGGTGAACACATGCTCCAGATGGCTCACCGTCACCCCTTTGAGCAGGGCGACGCGCTGGCGCAGGCTTTCCTTGTAGTCGGTGATCAGTCCTTGCATCGCTGCTTCGGTGATGGCGGCCACTTCTGCCTTTCGGCCAGCGGCATCCGCAATTTCATCCACGCATTCGATGTTGATGAGCGTCGAGTCCATGTCAAAAGCAATCAGCTTGAAATGGTACAGTGAGAGCGGCGCTTGAATGCCCTGGACAACGAGGCCTGGGGCCAGTTCGGTGGCTTGTGTCATGAAAAAACTGCGGCTAGACGGAAATGGAAAACCGCAATGGTAGCCCTGTGGCAAAGGGCTGCCTCTGTGCCGCAGACCTTGGGCACAAGGCGCATCGCTTTGTAAGCGCACGCTCAGCCAGCCCACGTCAATAGCGGCTGGCTGCAGCGTTTAAAGAGAAAAAAGGCCCTAAGGCGCATACATAAAGCGCAAGCAGCTATCAAAATAGAAGCAAACGCTTGCGCCTAAAGCGCCATCACTGCAGGCGCCTCTCAAATCAGCTCAGCGCGTGGACGTCTGTCCTTCTCGGTTGCCCTTGCCGACCTGTGCGGGGTTGGGCGCTGGTGGCTCGTTCATCTTCACCACAAACATGCGCACGAAGAACGCAGCCATGCACAGCATGAATCCAATGCCGATGATGCTCATCAGGCCGTAGTCGGTAGAGAAAAGGTCGTTCAGCAATTTCATGGGGAAACCCTCTTTCTTGAATGGATATCCCACTATCGTGCCCCAGAGGCGTGGGCGGCTTGCGCTATGTCAAGAATCCACCAGCCACGGCGGTCGGCTTCAATCGGGTTTGCGCAAGTACAAACGATCCGACCATGTGGCCAGCCACTCGGGCTTGAACGCCACAAAGATCGCCGTCAACATGCCCGTGACGAACGCGTCGCCCCAGGCCATGAGCCAGCGTGCGACCAGCGACAGGTCCCCTTCCACGCCTGGGAGCGAATGTCCGCTCCACTGCCCCAGCACGTTTGCCAAAAACAAGCACACGGCCGTGCCGAGAAAGGCGCGACCCAGCACGTAGACAAAGGGCTGTGTGCCGATCAGGCGCCGGATGACTGCACCCAATGCCAGCGCCAAGCTGGCAGGCACAACCCCTTGCCAGGCAATCGTGCCCACGGCGTCAGCCCAGTCGAGCGAAGGCGAAAGCACGGCCGCAATGCCGCCCACGGCCACCAAGGCCGGTATGGCCAGCGGCCACCCCAGCATCAGCACCACCAGGCAGGCACCAGACCATTGCAACTGCAGCGGCATGCGATGCAGTGTGGGCAGCGCCCACAGCCAGGGCAGCACCACCAGTGTAGCCAGCAGCGGCGTCACGAGCGGGGAGGGCTCGCTGGGCCCGTCTTTCTCCAGCGCCTGACGGCTCAGCATGCGCCAGGGGCGCAGCCACAGCGAAATGGCCAAGGCCACCGCGATCAGACAAGCTTCAAGTTCCATAGCGTTCCTGGCGCGGTGTTGCCGAGGGCGTGGCGTTTATCCGAGGGCGGGTTGGGCCAGCGGCTGCCCGAGCCCGCGCAAGATATCGCGCACCAGTTGTGCCCGATCCTTCGGCTCTTTCAACTCGCGCTCGATGCGCAGCTTCTCGTTGCCCGCCAGCTTGATGTGCTTGTTCTTCTGGATGAGCTCGATGATGCGCATCGGATCAATCGGCGGCTGGGGCTTGAAGGTGATGTTGATCACGCCCGGCGCCGCATCCACCTTCACCACGCCGTAAGGCTGGCTCAGTACGCGCAGGCGGTGCACGTCGATGAGGGTCTGGGCCTGCGGCGGCAGTTTGCCAAAGCGGTCCACGATCTCTTCGAGCAAGCCGTCGATCTGGTCGGGCGTCTTGGCCGTGGCCAGCTTCTTGTAGAACGACAAGCGCAGGTGCACGTCGCCGCAGTAGTCGTCGGGCAGCAGGGCGGGGGCGTGCAGGTTGATGTCGGTGGTGACCGACAGGGGGCTGAGCAGGTCGGGCTCCTTGCCCGCCTTGAGCGCCTTGACGGCCTCGTTCAGCATCTCGTTGTAGAGCTGAAAGCCCACTTCGAGCATGTTGCCGCTCTGGTTCTCGCCCAGCACTTCGCCCGCGCCGCGGATCTCCAGGTCGTGCATGGCCAGGTAGAAGCCGCTGCCCAGTTCCTCCATCTGCTGGATGGCTTCGAGCCGCTGCTGCGCCTGCTTGGTCAGGCCTTCCACGTCGGGCACCATGAGGTAGGCATACGCCTGGTGGTGGCTGCGGCCCACGCGGCCGCGCAGCTGGTGCAGCTGCGCCAGGCCAAACTTGTCGGCGCGGCTCATGATGATGGTGTTGGCCGTGGGCACGTCGATGCCGGTCTCGATGATGGTTGAGCACAGCAGGATGTTGTAGCGCTGGGCCACGAAGTCGCGCATCACGCGCTCCAGCTCGCGCTCGGGCATCTGGCCGTGGGCCACGGCAATACGCGCCTCGGGCAAGATTTCTTCGAGCTTCTGGCGGCGGTTCTCGATGGTCTCCACCTCGTTGTGCAGGAAGTAGACCTGCCCGCCGCGCTTCAGTTCGCGCAGCACCGCCTCGCGGATCACGCCCGTGCCTTCGTTGCGCACAAAGGTCTTGATCGCCAGGCGCCGCTGCGGCGCGGTGGCGATCACCGACAGGTCGCGCAGCCCTTCCAGCGCCATGCCCAGCGTGCGTGGGATGGGGGTTGCGGTGAGGGTGAGCACGTCCACCTCGGCGCGCAGGGCCTTCATCTGCTCCTTGTGGCGCACGCCAAAGCGGTGCTCCTCGTCGATGATGAGCAGGCCCAGGTTGTGGAACTTGGTGGATTCACTGAGAAGCTTGTGTGTGCCCACCACGATGTCCACCGTGCCGTCGCCAATTCCTTTGATGGCGGCGGTGATCTCCTTGCCGGAGCGGAAGCGCGAGACCTCGGCAATCTTCACCGGCCACTTGCTGAAGCGGTCTACCAGCGTCTGGTAGTGCTGCTCGGCCAGCAGCGTGGTGGGCGCGAGGAAGGCCACCTGCTTGCCGCCCGTGACGGCCACGAAGGCCGCGCGCAGGGCGACCTCGGTCTTGCCAAAGCCCACGTCGCCGCAGACCAGGCGGTCCATGGGGCGGGGGCTGATCATGTCCTGGATCACCGCGTGGATGGCGGCGTTCTGGTCGGCCGTTTCTTCAAAGCCGAAGTCGTTGGCAAAGGTCTCATAGTCCTGCGGGCTGTAGCGGAAGGCATGGCCTTCGCGCGCCGCACGCCGGGCGTAGATGTTGAGCAGCTCGGCCGCGCTGTCACGCACCTGCTCGGCAGCCTTGCGTTTGGCCTTTTCCCACTGGCCGCTGCCCAGCTTGTGCAGCGGCGCCTCGTCGGCGCTCACGCCGGTGTAGCGACTGATGAGCTGCAGCTGGCTCACGGGCACATACAGCACGGCCTTGTCGGCATATTCCAGGTGCAAAAACTCCTGCATGGCGGGCGAGCCATCGGGGTTCTTGTTGCCCACGTCCATGTTGACCAGGCCCCGGTAGCGGCCGATGCCGTGCTGGCTGTGGACCACCGGGTCTCCCACGTTCAGCTCGGCCAGGTCCTTGATCAGCGCCTCGACATCGCTCACCTGTTCCTGCTTCTTGCGCCGGCGCGTGGTGGGGCCGGCGGCAAACAGCTCGGTCTCGGTGACGAAGTCGATACCGTCCTCGATCCAGCTAAAGCCCACGGTGAGACCGGCGGTGGCGATGCCCACCTTTTCGTCGGCGGTGCCCTGGAACTCGGCCAGCGAATCGAAGGCCGGAGGGTTCACCCCGCTGGCGCGCAGGAAGTCGAGCAGGCTCTCGCGCCGGCCATCGCTCTCGGCCAGCAGCAGCACGCGGTGCTGCGTGTTGCGGATGTGGGCGTGCAGGCGGGCCAGCGGGTCTTCCGCACCGCGCACTACCGACAGGTCGCCGAGTTTCTGGAAGTGCGGGTTGTCATCCACATCCTCCACGCCGGGTCGGATGGACAACTGGGCATGTTCCTTGGCGCGGGTGTAGAACTGGTCGGCCGACAGGAACAACGCCTCGGGCGGCAGCACTGGCCGTTCAGGGTCGCCCTGCACCAGGCGGAAGCGGTCCTTGGTGTCCTGCCAGAAGCGCTGGAAGGCTGGTTCCAGGTCGCCGTGCAGCACCACCGTGGCTTCGTCTCCCAGATAGTCGAACACCGTGGCCGTGTCGTCGAAGAACAGCGGCAGGTAGTACTCGATCCCCGCCGTGGCCACGCCCGCGCCCATGTCCTTGTAGATGCGGCTCTTGGTCGGGTCGCCCTCCAGCATCTCGCGCCAGCGGCTGCGGAATTTGGCGCGCGCCTCGTCGTCCATGGGGAACTCGCGGCCGGGCAGCAGGCGCACCTCGGGCACGGGGTACAGGCTGCGCTGGCTGTCGGGGTCGAAGGTTCGGATGCTGTCGATCTCATCGTCGAACAGGTCTACGCGGAATGGCACGAGCGAGCCCATGGGGAACAGGTCGATCAGCCCACCGCGCACCGCGTATTCGCCAGGGCTTACCACCTGCGATACATGGCTGTACCCGGCCAGCGTGAGCTGGGCCTTGAACTTGGCTTCGTCCAGCTTTTGCTTCGTCTTGAAGTGGAAGGTGTAGCCGGCCAAGAACGAGGGGGGTGCCAAGCGGTACAGCGCAGTCGTGGCGGGTACCAGCACCACATCGGCTTCACCTTGCGAGATGCGCCACAGTGTGGCCAGCCGCTCGCTGATCAGGTCCTGGTGCGGGCTGAATGTGTCGTAGGGCAGCGTCTCCCAGTCGGGGAACAGCGCGCAGCGCAGGCCGGGCGCAAAGAAGGCCATCTCGTCGATGAGGCGCTGCGCGTCGGCAGCGTCGGCGGCGATGATGGCCGTGGTGCGGTGAGAGGCTTTGTCACGCTCGGCCAGGCGGGCCAACAGCAGGGAATCGGCGCTGCCCACGGGGCGGGGCAGGGAGAAGCGTTTACCAGGGGTGAGTTTTGGCAGTTCCATGCGGAGACGGTGTCGTCAGCCCCGCAGCACCCCCTGGGGCGCGAAGCGCGCACGGGCTGGGCGGGGCGGGGGAGTGGGGATTTTAGAATGCTCTCCTCATGACCGCTGCGCTCCTGCCCTCCACCCCTTCTGATCCTGCTCCTTTGTCGGCCCATGGCCGTTTTTGGGGCCTGGTGCCCTGCGCAGGCATGGGGCTGCGCGCGGTGGCTGCGCCCGCAGCGGGCACGGCGCCCGCACCCTCGCTGCCCAAGCAGTACCACTTGGTCGCGGGTCAGCCCATGGTGCTGCACACCCTGGCCGCATTTTCTGGTGTCAGCCGTTTGTTGGGCACGCTGGTGGCGGTGGCGGCGGGCGACCATTTTCTGGACGCCTATGCCCATCCCTCTTTCTTCAGGGTGGAGTGCGGCGGCCCTACCCGGGCCGATACGGTGCTGGGAGGATTGAAGGCGCTGCTGGCGCGCGGCGCGCAGCCACAGGACTGGGTGCTGGTGCACGATGCGGCCCGCTGCCTCATCACCTCGGCGCAGATCGACACCTTGATTGACACCTGCGCGACCGATGGCGTGGGTGGTCTGCTCGCCCACAAGCTGGCCGACACGCTGAAAACCTCGATTGATGGCCCAGGCGGCGTGCGCGTGGCCACCACGGTGGACCGCAGCGACAAATGGCTGGCCCAAACCCCGCAGATGTTCCGCATCGGGCCACTGATGGCCGCCATCGAGCGCATTGGCCCTGCTGCAACCGATGAGGCCAGCGCGATGGAAGCGATGGGGCTGCACCCTCGGCTGGTGCCCGGGGGGGCGCAAAACTTCAAGGTGACCTACCCCGACGACTTTGCCTTGGCCAGCGCGGTGCTGGCCCAGCGCGGGCATGGCACGACGCTGGAGCGTTTTGGCGGCGGGCGAGTGGCGCCCACCCTGGGCGGCTGAGCCTGGGCTGCTCCACAAACTTCTTGCGAACGATTTTTGAAACAGGTTGCCTCTACGCAGGCAGAAGGTGAAGCGATGAATTTCCGGATTGGTGAAGGATGGGACGTGCACGCACTGGTGCCCGGTCGCCGCTTGGTGATTGGTGGCGTGGTGATTGAGCACAGCATGGGCCTTCTGGGCCACTCAGATGCCGATGTGCTGCTGCACGCCATCACCGATGCCCTTTTGGGCGCGGCCGGCCTGGGTGACATTGGCACGCATTTTCCAGACACCGACCCCACCTTCCGTGGCGCAGATTCGTCCGTGCTGCTGGCTGAAGCAGCCCGCCGGGTGCGTGCGGCTGGCTACGAGATTGGCAACATCGACAGCACCGTGGTGGCCCAAGCGCCGCGTTTGGCGGCGCACATTCCTGGCATGCGCGCCTGCATTGCGCAGGCACTGGGTGTGCAACCTGATCAGGTCAACGTGAAAGCCAAGACCGCAGAGCGCCTGGGCCCGGTGGGGCAGGGGCTGGCCATGGAAGCGCGTGCCGCTGCGCTGATCTACCGCGCCTGACAGTGCTTTTAACGGGCCGAGCCGCCCGCCTTGGCGCGCAATACTTCAGTGCGCGTTCGCGGCTTCTTCAAACCGGTCTACCGTGCGCAGTTGTTTGAAGCCCAGGGTCCATCCCCCCACCACGCCCGGCGTGCACAGCCCACCCAGCACGGCGGCGGGCACGACGCCTAGCCAGGCGGCGCTGGTGCCGGCGCGGAACTCACCCAGCTCATTGGATGAGCCAATGAACAGCATGTTGACCGCGTTCACGCGGCCCCGCATATGGTCGGGCGTGGAGAACTGCACCAGCGCACCGCGGATGTAGACGCTGACCATGTCGGCAGCGACCGCCACCAGCAAGGCCGCGAACGACAGCCAGAACCAGGTGGACACCGCAAACAGCAGGTTGGCCAGCCCAAACACTGCCACCGCCACAAACATGGTGCGCCCCACCTTGCGGTTGAAGGGGCGCATGCTGAGGTACAGGCCCGCACCCACTTCACCCACCGCCAGGGCACTGCGCAGCGCACCCAGCCCCGCCGGGCCTACGTGCAGCACTTCGCTGGCGTAGATGGGCAGCAAGGCCACCACACCGCCCAGCAGCACCGCAAAAAGATCCAGCGAAATGGTGCCCAGGATGATGGGGCGTGAGCGGATGAAACGAATACCTGCGCCAAACCGTTCCCACATGGTGCCCGTGGCCGCCGCTGCATTGCGGGCCTGCAGGGTGACGACGCGTGACAGCAGCACGGTGCCCAGCGCAAAGCACACAAAGCACAAGGCATAGGTCAACCGGCCCCCGCCCAGCGCATACAGCACCCCACCCAGCAAGGGTCCGCCAATGCTGGCCGCGCGCATGAGCATGCTGTTGGCGGCAATGGCAGCGGCCAGCTGTTCGCGCGGCACGACTTGCGGCAGCAGGCTTTGCAGTGCGGGCCCAGAGAACGCCCGCGAGCAGCCAAACAACACCAGCACGGCATATATGCCCGTCACCCCTGCCACGCCTGCGGTGGTGAGGCCTGAAAGCCACCACAGTGCGCCGCCGCACACGGCTCCCACCGCCCAGCTGCTGGCCAGGATGGCTTTGCGGTTGAAACGGTCGACCAAATCCCCGGCTGGCAGCAGCAGGCACAGCATGGGTAAAAACTGCGCCAACCCTACGTATGCGAGTGCGAGTGGGTCTCGGGTCAGGTCATACACCTGCCAGGCCACCACCACGGCCTGTATCTGGGTGGCAAACACCGCCATGAGCCGTGCGCTGATGAATGCCAGAAAGCCTGGGTGGCGGTAGATGCTGGTGGACGGCTTGGCAGCTAGGGCTGGGTTGGTGCGAGTCACGTTGCTGGGCGGGCCCCGAGGCCCGCAGAGAGGGGAGGAGGATGCTAACGCCTGGCCTGGCGCAGGAGCGCGCAAGGGTTGGCCGCATTGACTGCTGGCGCCTTAGCCCCGGTGCCGTTGCCGATAAGTCCATGGCGCCAGAGGGCGCTTTTGCGACCAAAGCCCCAGACGTTGAGATCGCGCGCGCTGCTGCAACGGCTGCAGCTGGGGATGTTGCTGGGTGTAGGGCGTGTAGACCCAGGCCATGCCTGCGGCAACCTGGGTGGCTGCCACATCTTTGCCCGCACACTGCACATTGGCCACGGTGCGGCCGTAATCGTCCCGCGTCAGGGGCTGCAGCCGGGCCTTTTGCCGAAAGCACAAATGCGCCAGGTGTTGTTTTGATCGGGTGCCAAACGCCTGTTTGGTTTCGGGTGCATCAATGGCGGCGACGCGTACCTTGATGGGGCGGTAGGCACCCGGTGCGCCGCAGCGGGCGGTGAGGGTGTCGCCATCGCTGATGGCAACAACCAGGCAGAACATGACAGTGAGAGACACGAGCAAAGGCGCGCGGGAACAAACCGTGGCGCAATGGAACCAAAAGGGGCGCCACTATACGGTGATCCCGCTCGGCGGCGCATGGTGGGCTACAGTTCTTTACGCTCGCAGTTCACAAAGTGGCCAGAAAAACCGGCTACCCTTTCACTACCTTTCCAGTCTTGTCGGAGAACACAGATTTGAACCAGTTTTCAAGCGCCTCGCGTGCCGGGGCCATGCCCCTGCCCATCGGGCGCCGGGTGATGAGCGCCATCGCCCTGTGTGCGGTGACCTTGCTGGCTGGTTGCGCCACCACCGGCAGCGTGCCAGTGTTTTACGGCCCGCAGGAGAAGTTTGGCTCGGTGGCCACCTATTCGCGCCTGTTTGACGCCACCCCTGCGCAGACGTGCGAAGCCTCACGCCGCGCTTTGCTCAGCCAGGGCTACCTGATCAACACCACCACGGCCGAGATGGTGGAGGGGAAGAAGAGCTTCCAGCCCAGCCCAGAAACCCACTTGCAGATGGTCATTCGCGTGGTGTGCGTACCTGACAGCCCCAGCGGCAAAGTGAGCCTCGGGTTTGTGACGGCCTTGCAGGACAGCTATGCCCTGCGCAAGACCAACAACTCCGCCAGCCTGGGCGTGGGGGCCCTGGGGTCCGTGTCGTTGCCCATAGCGGCCAGCAGCGATTCGTTGGTCAAGGTGGGTAGCGAAACCATCGCCTCCGATGTCTTCTACGACAGCTTCTTTGACCTGATCAAGCGCTACCTGGCGGCCGATGAACTGCCGCCTGAGGCATCGTCCAGCGGGGGCTGATGCCCGGGCTGTGAACCCCCATGGGCTGGGTCTGAATGGCTGCAGCCTTTACTTTTGTGCGCGGTTGCATGACCATTTGACTTTTATGCACTGCAACAGGAGGCAGCCATGGAATCTGTTCAGCCCCGCGCCGATGCCGCCACCCGATACGGCCCGCTGACTGCCACCACCGCCGTTCAGTCTGCGGGCAACGCCCGCCGCGAAGCCGCCGCACAGCCCGGCAATGCGGCCAGCCCCTCCAGCGACGCCGGTGAAACCACCGCCACCTTCAGCCGCCGCGCGCAAGAGCTTTCGGCCCGGCAGACGCAAGAGGTGCGACAGGCACAAGACACGCAAGACCAGGATCGCATGACGGCCCGGCAGACCAGCGACGCCATGCAGGCGCGCCAAGCTGCCGAGACTGATGCAGCTGCTGAGGCCAATCGCAGGGCCACGGCCCAATCCACTGCCACCGAAGTAGCGGGGGCCCTGGGTGCGCAGGCCCGCTGGGCCTACCAGGGTGTGGACAGCATGTCGGCCGCTGGCTGACGCAGCCGCGCTACCGCACACCGCAGGTTCACCCCCAGCACCACCCCCAAGCGCCAGGAGTTCGCCATGGTTTCCGCCGTTCGCAGTGTGGCCCCTGCCGCCAATACCTCCTTGGCTGTGCAGAGTGCTCGGCGCGAAGCGCAGCAGGCCGAGCAAACGGCGCGCGCGCTGCAAAGCCAGGCGCAGGCCGCCCAGCGCAGCGCAGACCAGGAACAAGCCCGCGCTGACGACCTCCGCACCCAATCCGCCAGCGCCGACCAGCGTGCCAACCGGGCGCGTGGCAGCTTGGCTGCGGCCACTGATGCAGCATCGCGTCCTGCCGCCACGCTCCCGGGGGTGACGCTGGCATCCCCACCGTCGGACTCTGCGCTGCTCAGGGCAGACGGACGCGTGGCCGGGGCCTCCAGCACGGGGCTTTACGTCAACGTGTTTGCTTGATAGCTTGATGGAGCTGATTTGACGGTTCGGAACTGAAGCCGCATACCCCGCAGGCACACTCTTGCAAGCGTGGCTGCAAATTAGCAGCCGGGCGTTGGCTACCGCGCGTTCACCTGTTTCCACAGGCCGGGCGCAAGCCCTTCCAGTGAATACGGCCCCATGGCCGCCCTGACCAGGCGCAGGGTGGGGTAGCCCACCGCTGCCGTCATGCGGCGCACCTGGCGGTTGCGGCCCTCGCGGATCACCAGCTCCAGCCACGACGTGGGGATGGACTTGCGCTCACGGATCGGGGGCACGCGTTCGCCCACATCGGGTGGCGGGTTCAACAGGCGTGCACGGGCGGGCAGGGTAGGCCCGTCATTCAGCACCACGCCCAGGCGCAGGGCAGCCATGGCAGCTTCGTCGGGCGTGCCCTCCACCTGCACCCAGTAAGTCTTCTCCATCTTGAAGCGCGGGTCTGCAATCTGCGCTTGCAGCTTGCCGTCGTTGGTCAGCAGCAGCAGGCCTTCGCTGTCCGCGTCCAGCCGCCCGGCCACATACACGCCGGGCAGGTCGATGTAATCCTTGAGCCCTTGCCACTTGCCCTCGGGCGTGAACTGGCTGAGCACGCCGTAGGGTTTGTAAAAGCAGATCAGCAGCGCGTCTTCGGGCGCGATGCGTTCGGCTACCGGTCTGCGCACGCCTGCCCGCGTGGTCGCTGCCTTGCCGGTGGGCTGCGCCACCGCAGGCCTGGGGCGGGTGAGCTTGGGGCGGGGGCTGGGTGGGGTCATGGGGCGTTGTGGCGGCAGCGGCTCGCGTCATTCTTCGTCTTTGCCCACCACGGCTCGCACACTGGCGGCGCCTACGTCTACCGTGGTGCCCACCACGGTCGCACCCACTTTCACCGTGGTGCTCACCACCGTAACGGCTGCATCGGCCACAGCCACCACGGCGCAGCCAGAGCACAGCAGGGCCACCGCACAGGCCAGGGCGCCCAGCGCTGGACGAACCCGTGGAACAGGATGCAGGCGGGTAGAAAGCAGGGTGAAGCGCATGGGGCAGACCAAAGATGTGAGTTGCGTGGGGCAGGGGCTAAAGCACCAGCCTTTCCAAGCGTGAGGGGCGGATTGTGCTCCAGCCCCGGTCAGTCCATGAACAGGGCAGGGTCCACCATGGTGCGGTTGAGCATCACGCCCCAGTGCAGGTGCGGCCCGGTCACGCGGCCGGTGGCGCCCACCTTGCAGAAGGCGTCGCCCGCGCTCAGGGTGTCGCCCACCTGCACGTCGATGCTGCTCAGGTGGCAATACATGGTGAGCACGCCGTGGCCATGGTCCAGCCACACCGTGCCGCCGTTGAAAAAATAGTCGCCCGTGTCGATCACGGTGCCCGGCAGCGGCGCCACGATGGGCGTGCCGGTGGGGGCTGCGATGTCCATGCCGCTGTGCGGATTGCGGGCCTGCCCGTTGAACACCCGCCGCAGGCCGAACGAGCTGGAGCGCCGCCCCGGTGTGGGCTGGCGCATGTGCAGGGACGGCAGGGCGCCGCCTGCGGGTTCGCTCCAGGTGGCCATGATGCGGGCCTGGTGGTCGCGTTCGCGCTCATAGCGGGCCTGGTCTTGGGGCGACAGGTCTACCGTGCGGGGCGAGACGGTGAGTTGCTGCTCCGCATACCGCTTGGGGGCCACGGTGTAGTGAACCTGCCGTGCCTGCCCTTCGGCCGCTGCGGGCAGCACCGTCACATGGGCGTCGCCCGTGGGGGCGGCCAGTGGAATGCCCAGCACGGCCGTCCACTCGATGGCGTCGCCCACCACCAGCACGGGCACATCCGCATCGCCCTGGCGCACCTGCACGCGGGGCCGTTGCGCTGCGGGGCCCAGCGACAGCCGCGCCACGCCGCCCGGCACTGCCAACGCGCGCGGCCAAACACCTGCGGGCGCGGGCCGCTGCTTGGCAGCCAGACCAATGCTGGGCAACGATGCCAGGGTGAGGGACGCGAGCAGGTGGCGGCGGTTCAAGTGCGGCATGGAAGGGGGCGGTGTTTGAAAGAAAAATAGCTGCCAGCGCTTATTCTATAAGCGCTGGCAGCTATCAAATTTGAAGTGAGTTGCTGGCTGGCTGGTCGGCTGGCAGCTCCGCGTCAGACGGGTGTGAATTCGTACGTGACGGATTCGCTGTCCACCATGTCCAGCACATCGTTCAGCACGTCATCGTCGTCGGTGCTGCTCCAGGTCTCTTCGGGGTTGGTGGCAAACAGGGGCTCGATGGCCAGGTCCATGAACGTGCCGTCGGGCAGCTGGAGCACGGGCGTGCCTTCAGACGTTTCCACCAGGCTCCAATCGTCGGGCACGGACATTTCAAGCTGGATGGTGACGTTGAGTTTTTTCATGGTGCATTCCTAAAGAGTAAGGTGCCAAGGGTAACCGAGTTTGAATGAAAAATGGCCTTGGTGTACGGGTAATAAGCGCCGACAGCTATCAAAAGAGGAGCGAATGGATGAGCGCGGGCCAGGGCCGGCACAACCCCCGCATTAGTCCGGTATGGCGGCCTCGGCCGGTTGGGCGAGCAGCAGCAGCGACTCCTGCCACCCCAGGTAGCAGGCCTCGGCAGGAATCATGGCCGGAATGCCTTCTTGCACTACCTTCAGCTCGGTGCCCACGGAGACGGGCTTGAAGGTGACGGTGGTACGCATCTCGCCGGGCAAGTGGGCGTTGTCAAACCGGTCGGTGTGGACGATGCGCTCATGGGGCACCAGTTCCAGGTACTCCCCCCCAAACGCGTGCACTTGTCCGGTGGCAAGGTTGCAAAACTGCATGCGGTAGCGCCCGCCTACGCGCGCATCCAGCTCGAGCACGCGGCCGGTGAAACCGTGCGGCGGTAGCCATTTGGCCATGGCGTCGGGGTCCAGAAAGGCGCGGTACAAGCGCAGGCGGTGCGCGCAGAACGCGGTGCAGCGTGACGGTGCCGGGGGCAGACGAGTTGGCGGGCATGGGGGCTCCAGAACAAGGGATGCAGGCAACGAAGAATGGGCGCCCATCATGATCTGTGCCCCTGGCGCTGTAAATGGCGCAGCCGCGTGGCTGCATAACATTTACATCGCGTTGCGAAAGGGATGGTTTTACGCGGCAGCCTGCAGGCGCACTTCGTAGCTGGTGCTGCCTTGCGCCCACTGCACCAGGCGATCAATGTTGGGGTGCTTGCCGGGGTTGGCGTGGGCGTCGGCCGTGTGTTCGGCATACCACTCCAGGCCCAGGCTGGCGGCAGCAGGGGTGATGCGGCCGCCATACAGGGCAGCCAGCGCGTGGTACACGGCCAGCGAACCCGCTTGACCGGGCTTGTTTTCTAGCGTGGCGGTAGGTTGGTTGTCGGCGCCCAACACATGCAGGGCGGAAAGGTGGGCGATGGAAGGCAGTTGCTGGAGGCGGCTGGCAAAGTTCATGGTGTGTGGTGCAGTGAGAAAACCCGCGACCATACCGCAACGGAAGGGGTGGCGGGAGAAAGGCTTGCTTCTGTTTTGATAGCTGCTTGCGCTTGTGGATAAGCGCTAGAGCCAAATTTTGTGAATTTTCGAATGGCTCAGGCCAGCAAGGCCGTGTGCAGCTCGGCGGTGTTCAGGTGGCTTGCCACGTCTGCCGCGCCCGGCGCAGAGCCGCCCAGGCGTGGTACCACGCCCCAGCAGGGGGCGTTCAGCCGGTCGGCCAGCGCCGTCAGGTTGTCGGCCTGGTGGGGTTGGGTGGCGTCCACGGTGTTGCCCACCCAGCCGGCCAGCGCCAGCCCGCGCGCACGAATCGCCTGGGCGGTGAGCAGGGCGTGGTTGATGCAGCCCAGGCGCAGGCCCACCACCAGCACCACGGGCAAGGCCAGCTCGGCGGCGAGGTCGGCGGTGTCCCAGTCGGCGGTGAGCGGCACGCAGAAGCCGCCCACGCCTTCCACAAAGCCGACCTCCGCCCGCGCCAGCGTGGCGCGCACTGCGCTCAGCAGAGCGGTGCGGTCGATGCTCACCCCCTCCAGTGCGGCGGCGATGTGCGGCGCGCAGGGGGTGCGCAGCTGCAGTGGGCCCACATCGGCATCGCTCAGGTCGGGGAGGTTACTGGCCGCTTGCAGGCGGGCCACATCCTCATTGACCCAGTGCAGTCCTGCGGGGCCGCTCACGGCCTCCTGGCCGGCCGCCACGGGCTTGACAGCCACGCTGCGCCGCCCGGCCTGGGCTGCCCAGTGCGTGAGCGCGGCGGTGATGGTGGTCTTGCCGATCTCGGTGTCGGTGCCGGTGACAAAGAAGGCACGGGTCATGGTGTGGCGGTCTCCAGGTCGCTTGTCAGGGTGTTTTGCAGCGCATGCAGCAGCGCGTCCACATCGGCCTCGGTGTGGCTCGCACACAGGGTGATGCGCAGGCGTGCCTCACCTTCGGGCACGGTGGGCGGGCGGATGCCGGGAACGCGCAGGCCCGCCGCATCAAGCCGCGCGGCCAGCGCCATCACGGCGGCGTTGTCGCCCACGATCAGCGGTTGCACGGGGGTGTCGGAATCGGCCAGCCGCCAGCCCAAGTCAGGTCGGCGCGCCATGAGCGCCTGCACGCCGGCGCGCAGCCGGGCCTGCAATGCTTGCAGTTGCTGGCGCCGTGCCTGGCCTTCGGCTCCCTCGATCAGCGCCAGGCTGGTGCACAAGGCGTGGGCCACGGCGGGCAGCGAGGCGGTGGTGAAGATGTAGGTGCGTGCGGCCTGCAGCAGGTACTGCGCGATGGTGGCGTGCGCCACGACGAAAGCCCCGGCCAGGCCGGCCGCCTTGCCCAGGGTGCCGACCAGGATCAGCCGTTCGCTGCACAGGCCAAAGTGTTCCAGCACACCGCGCCCGCGCTCGCCCAGCACGCCAAAGCCGTGGGCGTCGTCCACCACCAGCCAGGCGTCATGGGCCTCGGCCAGGCGCAGCAGCGCGGGCAGCGGGGCGATGTCGCCATCCATGCTGAAGACGCCGTCGGTCACGATGAGCTTGATGCGCGCCGTACTGGCGGCGAGCTGGGCGGCCAGGGTGGCGAGGTCGGCGTGCGGGTAGCGCTGCACGGGGGCCTTGGCCAGGCGCATGCCGTCGATCAGCGAGGCGTGGTTGAGCGCGTCTGAGAAGAACTCGGCCTCGGCGTCGCCCAACGCGGTGGTCACGGCCAGGTTGGCCATGTAGCCCGTGCTGAAGGTGAGGCACCGGGCCTGCGGGATGTGGGGCGCGTACCAGCCGGCCAGCGTGGCCTCCAGCGCCTCGTGGGCGGCGGTGTGGCCGCTGATGAGGTGCGACGCGCCCGAGCCGCCAGCCCAGTGCGCGGCACCCTCGGCCAGGGCCTGGGCCAGCGCGGGGTGGCCGGCCAGGCCCAGGTAGTCGTTGGAGCAGAACATGAGCAACTCCCGCTCATCCCCCGGGCTGGCCTGCGCATCGCGCACCCTCTGGCGCGGTCCGGTGGGGCTGTGGGCCATGCGCAGGCTGCGGGTCTGGTGGCGTGCGGCGATGGCCGCAAGCTGGTGGTTCAGGTGGTCAAGCAGCATGGCTCAGTCCTTGGCGGTGACGTCGTCGAGGGCGGCGGCCACGGCACGGGCCAGGAAAGCGGCGCTTTCGTCGTCGATCAGGTAGGGCGGCATCAGGTAGACGGTGGCGCCGATGGGGCGGATCAGCAGGCCGTGGCGGCGTGCCGCCAGGTGAAAGCGCTCGCTGAAGCCAGCGCCGGCTTCGGCCACGTCAAACGCCAGGATCAGGCCGCGCTGGCGCCAGTGGCGCACGCGCGGGTGGGTGGCCAGCGGCGCGCAGTGGGTGGCCAGGCAGGCGGCCTGCACGCGCACGCGCTCTGCCTGGCCCGCATCAAAGCGGTCGAGCACGGCGTTGGCGGCGGCGCAGGCCAGGGCGTTGCCGGTGTACGAGTGCGAGTGCAAAAAGCCCCGCCCCACGTCTTCGCTCCAGAAGGCCCGGTAGACGGCTTCGCTGCTCAGCACCAGCGAAAGCGGCAGGGTACCGGCGGTGATGCCCTTGGACAGCAGGATGAAGTCGGGCCAGTCGGCTGGTCCGGTGGGCTCGGTCTGCTCCCAGGCGAAGAAGGTGCCGGTGCGCCCGCAGCCCACGGCGATTTCGTCGGCAATCAGGTGCACGCCGAACTCGCGGGTGAGGGCGCGCAGACCGCGCAGGTAGCCCGGCCCGTGCATGACCATGCCGGCTGCGCCCTGCACCAGGGGCTCGACGATGACAGCGGCGATGTGCTCGGCGCGCTCGGCCAGCAGCGCGCGCATCGCGGCCAGGGCGGCGGCCTCGTTGCCCCGGCGCTCATCGGGTGATTCGACGGTGTGGGCACGCATCAGCAGCGGGTCGTACGCATCGCGGAACACGGCCACGTCGGTCACGGCCAGCGCACCGATGGTTTCGCCGTGGTAGCCGTTTTGCAGACACACAAACTCGCGCCGCTGCGCTTGCCCCAGGTTGCGCCAGCTGTGGAAGCTCTGCTTGAGTGCAATCTCGACCGCGCTGGCACCGTCGGATGCGAAGAAGGCGTGGCCCAGGGCGCCGCCAGTGCGTGCACCCAGGCGCTCGGCCAGGCGCACGGCGGGCTCGTGGGTGCAGCCGGCCAGCATCACGTGGGGCAGGGTGCCCAGCTGCTCGCGGATGGCGTTGTGCACGCCAGCATCACTGTGGCCGAACAGGTTGACCCACCAGGAGCTGTTGGCGTCAAAGTAGCGTTGCCCTGCCGTGTCTTCCAGCCAGGGGCCATTGCCCCGGGCGATGGCCAGCGGCGGCAGGTGCTCGGCCCGCGCCATTTGTGTGCAGGGGTGCCACACAGCATCAAGGCTGCGGCGCGCGAGGGACGCTGGCTGCGGGTGAGGTGAGGACATCGGGTTCTCCGGCAATGCGCAAAAAAACACTGCCCAGGGCCTCAGCGTCAGCCTGGGTGGACAGGTCGGGGCCGGAGTGTAGTGGAGGAAAACGCGTTTTGAAGGGCTTTGAGGTGTGGTGCACCGGTCAAGAAAATGGCGAAAGTAGATAGCTATTTATAGAAGATGGTGATTTTTCGATGCGTTTGTTGATTTTTGCCAAGTTCGAGAATTGGGCCATTTCAGCATCTGCCGCTATCTCGCGGAAACGGTCGGGCCCCACGGGGCGCAAAAAGTGATGTGACTGGCACAAAAAAGCCCCGCGGTGGGGGCAGGGCTTGATGGCGTGGGACTGGCGGACTGTGCGGGAAGACTCGGCGCCCCCTTGCTGTGGCCTTTGGCGCCAGCCCCCGACCGCCACGGTGTGCGGCCGGGGGGCATGGCGCGCCGAGTGGCCCCCTCCGCCCGTGCCGTGGAGCGATGTGAGAGAGGGGGGGGGGAAAGTGCGTCACGCTACATCGAAGCGGTCCAGGTTCATCACCTTGGTCCACGCGGCCACAAAGTCGCGCACAAATTTGGCTTGTGCATCAGCCTGGGCATACACCTCGGCAATGGCGCGCAGTTGGGAGTTGGAGCCGAACACCAGGTCCACGCGGGTGCCTGTCCACTTCACAGCGCCGGTTTGGCGGTCGCGGCCTTCATACACCTCGTTGGCGGGCGATGCGGGGCTCCAGGCGGTGCCCATGTCCAGCAGGTTGGTGAAGAAGTCGTTCGTCAACTGCCCGGCACGCTGGGTGAACACGCCGTGCTGTGTGCCACCCACGTTGGTGCCGATGACGCGCAGGCCTGCAACCAGCACGCTCATTTCGGGCGCGCTCAGGGTCAGCAACTGGGCCTTGTCGATGAGCAAGGCCTCGGCGGGCACGCTGTACGTCTTCTTCTGGTAGTTGCGGAAGCCATCAGCCACGGGCTCCAGCACGGCGAACGATTCCACATCGGTCTGCGCCTGGCTGGCGTCGGTGCGGCCGGGGGTGAAGGGCACTTGCACCGACTGGCCTGCGGCCTGGGCAGCGGCTTCCACACCAGCGTTGCCCGCCAGCACGATCAGGTCGGCCAGGGATACCTTCTTGCCACCGGTTTGTGCAGCATTGAATGCAGCCTGGATGCCTTCGAGCACGCCCAGCACCTTGGCCAGCTGGGCGGGCTGGTTGGCTTCCCAGTCCTTTTGCGGTGCCAGGCGGATGCGTGCACCGTTGGCACCGCCGCGCTTGTCCGACCCACGGAAGGTGGATGCCGAGGCCCAGGCGGTAGACACCAGCTCGGCCACCGTCAGGCCCGATGCCAGCACCTGGGCCTTGAGTTCGGCCGCATCCTTGGCGTCGATCAGTGCGTGGTCCACCGCAGGCAGCGGGTCTTGCCAGATGAGGTCTTCGGCCGGTACTTCAGGGCCCTTGTACAAGGCCTTGGGGCCCATGTCGCGGTGGGTCAGCTTGAACCAGGCGCGGGCGAAGGCGTCGGCAAACTCGGCGGGGTTCTGGTGGAAGCGGCGGGCAATCTTCTCGTACGCTGGGTCCATGCGCAGCGAGAGGTCGGCCGTGGTCATCATGGGCGGGTGCTTCTTGCTGGGGTCGTGCGCGTCTGGGATCATGTGCTCGGGCTTCACGTCCTTGGCCACCCACTGGTGCGCGCCGGATGGGCTCTTGGTCAGCTCCCACTCGTAGCCAAACAGCATGTCGAAGTAGCCGTTGTCCCAGGTGGTGGGGTTGGGCTTCCAGGCGCCTTCAATGCCGCTGGTGGTGGTGTGCACGCCCTTGCCGGTGCCAAACTGGTTGATCCAGCCCAGGCCCTGCGCTTCCAGCGGGGCGGCTTCGGGCTCCGGGCCGACCAGCTTGGGGTCGCCCGCGCCGTGGGCCTTGCCGAAGGTGTGGCCGCCGGCCACCAGGGCCACGGTTTCTTCGTCGTTCATGGCCATGCGGGCAAAGGTTTCGCGCACATCGCGGCCGCTGGCCACGGGGTCGGGCTTGCCGTCCGGGCCTTCGGGGTTCACGTAGATCAGGCCCATCTGCACGGCGGCCAGGGGGGGTTCCAGGTCGCGCTCGCCGCTGTAGCGGCTGTTCGGCTTGTCGCTGGTGGCCAGCCATTCGGCTTCCGAACCCCAGTAGATGTCTTCTTCGGGCTGCCAGATGTCGGCACGGCCACCGGCAAAGCCGAAGGTCTTGAAGCCCATGGATTCGAGCGCCACGTTGCCCGCCAGGATCATCAGGTCGGCCCACGAGATGGCGTTGCCGTACTTTTGCTTGATGGGCCACAGCAGGCGGCGGGCCTTGTCCAGGTTGCCGTTGTCGGGCCAGCTGTTCAGCGGGGCAAAACGCTGGTTGCCAGTGCCTGCGCCGCCACGGCCATCGCTGGTGCGGTAGGTGCCGGCGCTGTGCCAGGCCATGCGAATGAACAGGCCGCCGTAGTGGCCCCAGTCGGCGGGCCACCAGTCTTGCGAGTCGGTCATCAGCGCCTTCAGGTCGGCCTTGAGGGCTGCGTAGTCCAGCTTTTCAAAAGCGGCGGCGTAGTCAAAGTCTTCGCCCAGCGGGTTGGATGCGGGGGCGTGCTGGTGCAGGATGCCCAGGTTCAGTTGGTTGGGCCACCAGTCGCGGTTGGTCTGGCGGGCGGTAGCAGTCTTCGCGCCTTGTACGCTGGCTTGCGCGCCGGTGAAAGGGCATTTGGCTTCGTTGCTCATGGTTCTCTCCTTCTGAAACGGGTGTCTTGCTCAACAGTGCATGAAGGATATTTCAATCGATGGCGAATGGCCATTTGTTAAAACTAATCGCTCATATGCACCGGGGCTATACGGCGCTGCATTGATAAGCATGCAAATGGTTTCTACGCATTGGCACCCCCCTTGCTTTGGCATACCTTGTGCCGCTGGTTCTGCTGGCATGTTCACCCTTTTGGAGCTTTTTGAAAATGACCCCCAACAAATTCCTGGCAGTGGCTGCTGCTGCCGTGGTGGCTACCTTGTCGTTCACCCAGGCAGCCGTGGCTGGCCCCCGGCTCGACAAGATCATGGAAACCAAGGTCATCCGCGTGGGCACGCCGGGCGACTACCGGCCGTTTGCCATCAAGACCGATGGCGGTTATTCGGGCCACGACATCGACGTGATCGAAACCATGGCCAAAGAACTGGGCGTGAAGATTGAATACGTGCCCACCTCGTGGCCCAACCTGGTCAAAGACCTGCAGGGCGACAAGTTTGACGTGGCCGTGGGCGGCATCACCCGCAACGTGAACCGCATGCGCCTGTTCGACATGCTGCCCGGCTACGCACCCTTCGGCAAAGTGGCCCTGGTGCGCGCGGCCGACAAGGCCAAGTTCACCAGCGTGGACGCCATGAACCAGCCCGGCGTGCGCGTCATCAAAAACCCCGGTGGCACCAACGAAACCTATGTGCTGGCCAACCTGAAGGCTGCGCAGGTCAGCACGCACGACAAGAACGCCGAAATCCCCGCGCTGATCGCCGAAGGCAAGGGCGACGTGATGATTACCGAAACCTACGAAGCCCTGCACTACGCCCGCGTGGACACCCGCCTGCACGCCGCGTTTGTGGACGCACCCCTCACCCCCAAGAACTACCTGGGCTTCATGGTGCCCACCGACGACGCCGACTACACCCGCGTGATGGGCTTTGTGTGGGGTTTGATAGAAAGCCGTGGCGCCATCAAGCAAGCCGCCGACAAGTGGCTCAAGTAACCCCCTGATGCCGCTGGGACAGGGCGCCAGGCGCTGCAAAATAAGCGCCCTGGCAATGGGCCGGTGACCACACCGGCCTGGCCGCCGTGGCCTTCATACGGCTTTGCCTTCCAACGCATAACCGCGTTCGTTCGCCTTGCCGTGCTGCAGCACCGCCTGGTTATCCGATTGAATGCAAACCCCCATCCCATGACTGCACCCCGCACCGCCAACCCCTCGGCTTTCCCCCCGTCGTCCTACCCCATCGGCACCCCCGGCCAGGCCTGGGGGCCTGCCGAGCAAGCCCAGTGGCGCGCGCGGCAAGTGCGCCAGCGCAGCTATGCCAACGATGTGCTGGCGGTGGTGGAAGGCCTGCGCACGCGCTTTGATGTCAGCCGCTACGGCGAAGTGGCCTATGGCGATGACCGCTACCCCGTGCACGCCATTCGCCCCCGCCAGTGGGTGGCGGGCCTGCCCACGGTGCTGGTCACCGGCGGGGTGCATGGCTATGAAACCAGCGGCGTGCTGGGCGCCTTGCGTTTTGTGGATGTGCATGGCGAACGCTACGCAGGCCGCGTGAACTGGCTGGTGGCCCCCTGCGTCAGCCCCTGGGGGTGGGAGCGCATCCAGCGCTGGAACCACGACGCCATCGACCCCAACCGCAGCTTTCGCCCCGGCACCGCGGTGCAGGAGTCTGCCGCGCTTATGGCCCTGGTTGCGCCCCTGCGCGGGCAGTTTGCTGCACACATTGACCTGCACGAAACCACCGACACCGACGAATCCGAATACCGCCCCGCACTCGCCGCGCGGGACGGCAAGGCCTTTCAGCCCGGCACCATTCCCGACGGCTTCTACCTGGTGGACGACACCGAAAACCTGCAACCCGCCTTCCAGCAAGCGGTGCTGCAGGCCGTGGCCGCCGTCACCCACATCGCCCCGGCAGATGAACGCCAGCAGATCATCGGCTCGCCCGTGCTGGCACCCGGCATCATTGCCTACCCCCTGCAAGCCCTGGGCCTGTGCGCCAGCGTGACCGGCGCGCGCTGCACCACCACCACCGAGGTCTACCCCGACAGCGCCCGCACCACACCCGAGGAATGCACCGCCGCGCAGGTGGCTGCCGTCTGCGCGGTGATGGAATTTGTGCTGCGATAGTTTTGAATCAAAAGCGGCTGTAGCGCTTGCCCAACAAGCGCTGCCAGCTATGAAATCAATAGCTAACCGCCCGTGGCCTTGGGCAGCGTGCGCTTGCAGCGCGGGTAGTTGGTGCAGCCCCAGAACAGGCCGCCATCGCTGCTGCGGCTGCGCTCCACCATCTTGGTGCCGCAACTGACGCAGGTGGGGCGCCAATACTCTCCCTCATAAGCCACTTGCAGCAGTTCCTGCTGCTGCGCAGGCGTGCGGCGGCTGATGAGTTGCAGCAGCCCGGCGCCGTCCAGCGTGTGAATGCTGTTGGCCCGCGCAAACGCCAGGGCCTCGGGCGTGTAGGTGGACGTGGTGGCAAACGTGCCGCGCTTGAGCTTGTGCGATGCCATCACCCCATAAAACTCGCGCAGCTCGCGCACCCCCACGGGTTTGCTCTGCCAGTGCTTGCATTGCACCACCGCCGCCGGGCCCGGGCTGTTGCGGCTGTGCAGCCAAATGTCCACGCCACCATCGGCCCCGTGCGATTGGGCATGCGTCTCAAACCCCGCCTGCGCAAACAGCGCCTCGCACACCGCCTCAAAGCGGCGCCACTCAATCGCGGCAAACACTTCCATGTTCCATGCCACCGCGGGTCCGGCCGGGGTTGCTGTGGGGGCAGCTGTGTCGGTCAGCGTGGGCTCGGTGCGTTGTGCCGCGTTGCGGGCATCGGTAGCTGGGTGGCTGGCAACGCTGTTGGCCGTTTGCAGGGGGGCGCGCCCGTTGCGCTTTTGCGCCGCCGGGCGCGAGTTGGCGGGGGGCACCGCGCGCGGTTTTGATTCTTTGCCCTTCAACGCATAGTGCAGGGCCAACAGCACCACCCCCAGGCCCAAAGCCGTCCACCCCACCGGGCGCAGCCCCTGGGTGACGGCGGCGCCGAAGGTAGTGTTGCCAGCCACCAGCGGGAACACCGTCAGCAGCGCCACGCCCAGCACGCACGCCGCCCAGCCCTTTTCGCGCAGCGCACCCCGCGCCCGCTCATGCCGCCTGCTGCGCCCCACCGATCGTGAATAAGTGCGTGCCACGTCGTTCTCCTTGCTAACGCGATGGTCTGCGGCCTGCCCAGCAACTCCCGGCCGCATCAAGTGGGGCAATCCCAATGCTTTAAAGCCTTCTAGGGCTTGTGCAGAAAGCGCTGGGTGCTATCGGTTGCGTAGCGCAGAAAGCGGGGGGCAAACACCTCCCACGCCTGCGCTGCTGCCATGCAACCGCTACGGCAATCCGTATCAAATTACATTTTGTTAACATTGTAAGCAGGTGCGGAGGTTGTATCCAACTTTCCTTCGCCGAAAGCTTCAAGCCGTGGAGTCGATGTGGAACACGCAGCCTTCTTTCAGGCAGTCATGAAGGCAAGCGCAGAGCGCACACCGGCCCGCCAGCACAGGTGCGCTGCTGGCCAAGCGTGCGCAGGTTGCGCAACCAGATGTTTAAAGAAAAAAGGCCTGTAGCGCTCAGCTAGTAAGCGCTGCTAGCTATAGATATGAGAGCAATTTCAGGGCTGTGCCGAACGACAAGGAGAGCCCTTGCAAATTCGCTTCAGCGCCAGCTGCGCCCGGTGCGTAGGCCACTCACTGCAGGCCCACAACCCCCGGCGCCACAAAGCGTGCCGAGGGCTTTCAACCGTCAAGACCCCGCGCCAGATTTGCCCGCCAGCGCCCCCAGCAACCGCGCACTCACCTCGGCCGCATCGGGCGCGGCAAACGCCATGTTGTGCTGGTTCGTCAGCGGGCCGTGGCCCGGCTCCATGCGCCCGGCAGCGTCGTAGCCCATGGCCTTGAACTTCCACACCCCGCCCACCTTTTTGAGCGAACCCACATGCGCCCCGGTGGCGGCGTGCACTGCCACCACCTCGGCGTTGACGGGCAGCATCTGCAGCGGCCCTGCCAGCGGGCCGGGCGGCACGGGGCCGTAGGTGGGGGCGAAGGGATGCGTCATGGATGGCCTGGGCTCTGTAAATTTATGAATAAAAATGCCCTTGGCGCTTGATGGGAAAGCGCAAGCAGCTATCAAAATAATAGTTCAATCACACCGAAACGGCGCTTTTGCTCAGCCACGCCGACGCTTCCAATAGCCGGGTTTGCGGTGCTGGTGCGCGATGGCGAGCACCAGAATGTCTGGGCCATCTTGCGTGTAGACCACGCTGTAGGGAAAGCGCCGTAACCGGCAGCGCCGAATCTCAGGGGAGAGCGGGTGCCATGCTTCGGGAAACTGCTCCACCAGTTGCAGTGTTTTGAGCGCTTCGATCAAAAAGGCATCACCCAGTCCAGGTGCTTGCTCTGCATATCAGGCAACGGCTTCGTCCAGCTCTGCTTGTGCTGGCTCCAGCAAGCGGATGTTCATGTGCGCTGGGCGACGGCAGAATACTTCGCAATCACATCGGACAAGGCCACCGCGTTGATCTCGCCGCGCCGGTAGGCGGCCAGCCGGTCACTTGCTTCATGGGCCCAGAGCGTATCGAGCGCGGCGTCAGGCTGATCCAGGCTGTCCAGGATGCGCTCTACCACTTGCATGCGCTCTGCGGGCGGCAGTTGGGCGGCTTGGGCGCTGAGGGCTTCGGCGGTGGGGGTCATGGCGGCTCCGGTGGCATTGGCAGAAGGCTTGACTGTAGCGAGAGGGAAAACTCAGAGGGCATCGAGCGTGTCATGGACGCTGGGCTTTGTGCTTGAAAGCAAGGGCTGCTCACTGCGCTTGCGCAAATATTCCTGCGGACTCTCGTGCAGCACTTTGCCGTCTTCCTCGACCACCATACAGGTGTTGGCACGCCGCGCCTCTTCGGCTGCACGCAACCCTGCGCGTGACAGGGCGGCCAGTGCGGCCTGCGCGGGGTCGAAGTTTGACGAGTTCGCTACGTTGCTCATGGGTTACTCGGCGAAAGGCAAGACCTGACCCTGTTTCACTCTTGTCGTCTCCACGCAGCGCCGAGCCAAACACCCGAACGCTGTTAACGTGGTGGCGAAGCGCGATCTCGCGGATTTGCGAGCGGTGCAGCGAAAGAGCTTCTGAGGGGCGCATGGTTTCGGCTTAGCTAAGCTGTTGTTTGCTGGGTAGACCGGTCGTCGGTTTTGGTGAGGTTTGAATTTGGAATACCTATTCTTCTGAGGCGGGCGCTTGGGACTGCTCGCCGGTCGATCCTTCGATTAATCCAAGTCTTTTGATGAGGCCAGGGTGCACTTTGAAATATCCGGTATCGTCAAAACCTTGGTTTGGATAAAAACACTTATAGCGCCAAGTTTTTGATTCTCCAACTGTTATCCCAAGAATTGAATTGTCGAATAAAAATCGGGCAATTTTTCTGTACTCTGACGTATCGGTTGCAAGTTCTTTTTTCTTGAGCTCCGCTTGATACTCTAAAGATTGAAAGATTGTGTATTTTAAATTTTCAATGCCGGCGAGATATTCCGAGAACTCGGGATTTTGAGTTCTCCATTCGTCGCTCAATTCGTCAAAAAGATACTCGCTATAACCAGGCTCCGCGCTGTAAATAGCCTTTGTGGAGAGCTTTGTGGCTTGATCGTTTACTAAAAAATCGTCTTTTGCTGCTTGGAAAGTTCGACGCAGAAACGCAACCATATCCCTAGGGCGGCACATGGTTCGGTTGAAGAGGTGCCTTACCGGAGGAGTTCGACTCCGCATCTCTTTTTCTTGGAATAAATCTTGAAGTGAAGTGATTTTTGGCTGATTTGCCAAATCTGCATAATAATTTATGCGTGTTAATATTAATTTTTCGATCGAATCTGTGTTCCAGCGGAGATTCTGACTGCAATCTTCGCGGAATTTATTCCTGTCATTTATGTCAAAGGACCAAAATATATCCTCGCGTAAAAAGATGATCGGGCGGATCTTTCCGTTGAATTTCTCTAGAGCATGTTCAGATGCGTGCAGCAGGCCAGAGATAATTGTTTTGGATTCTTCAATAAATGAGGTGGTCCATGCTTCATCTAATCGGTCAAAAACGAGAAAAATCCTAATGTTTGAGGGGATTTCTTTAAGGCATAATTCTAGCCAGTTTGTTAGCGCGCTTATGTTGCGGTTCATTATTGTCCGAAGATCGCGCTTTTCCTTTAAATCTTCGAATGAAATTGCTCCGCCTGTTGCTGAAATCCCATCTGTACTGGCGTCTAGTCCTGGAAGCTCAAAGCTAGCTAGGTTGTATAGCTTTTCTCCGAGCAAATCGGTCCAAGACGGAACTGGTTTAGAAAATAAACTTTCTAAAACCTGCGCCGCTTTTGATAAATTTTTGGGTATCTTGAGTTCACGATCTTGCAAGTGTGTAACAACGGCTCTTATAGATTCAATTGATAAAACAAAACGCCAAGAATCCCTATGTTGAAAGCCACCTTCCTTTTGTGAGTCGATCAACAGTTGATGTGCCTGCCAGTTGTAACTTTGCAGCGAAAGGCCAACAACAATATCAGCCTCTTCGAATAGTTCTTTGGGCTTTCTAGTTAGATGCAGAAATACTGCTGTTTTACCAGCGCCTTTGCGTCCGAGTAGTAAATATTGTTTTGGATTGTCAATAATTTCTTTTGATACCCCAGCATCATAGAAATAATGAGTGAGATTTTTGTCTCGCTCGGCAGAAACTTCACCTACGTTGATCCAATCAAGTATGCTGGTCATGTGGATTCCCTTCGGGATTTGAAAGTCACACTGTCATCCGATTTTTGAGGGTCACTTACCCCAAGAATCCTTCAACCCCACCGCCAAGTTAAACACCGGCTTACCCGCCTTGTGGTCAATACGGTCCGCCACAAAGTACCCGTGCCGTTCAAACTGAAACTTGTCGTCGGGTTTGGCATTGGCCAATGACGGTTCCACGATGGCGGTCACCACCTTCAGGCTGTTTGGGTTCAGGCTTTCCAGGAAGTTTTTGCCGCCCGCGTCGGGGTGGGCGTCGCTGAACAGGCGGTCGTACATGCGCACTTCGGCGTTCACGCCGTCGGCCACGCCCACCCAGGTGATGGCGGCTTTCACCTTCACGGTGTCGGCGCCGGGGGTGCCGCTCTTGGTGTCGGGCACCACGGTGGCCAGCACTTCGGTGATGTTTCCATCTGCATCTTTAGTGCAGCCTGTGCATTCAATGACGTAGCCGCCCTTCAGGCGCACAGTGTTGCCGGGCAGCATTTGACCGTCCGCCCCTGGCCGGGGCGGATAAAGGCGCTTGTAGCCCTTGGGCGGCACTTCGGCGAAGTCTTCGCGCTCAATCCACACTTCCTTGCCGATGGTGAAGTGGCGGATTGGCGATTCTGTTCCTTCTGGTGGGTGGGGCAGGGCGGGCAGTTGGCAGGGCTCCAGGTGGCCGGGGCCCATCACTTCGTCCCAGTTGGTCAGCACGAGCTTGACGGGGTCGAGCACGGCCATGCCGCGGTGGGCCTTGGCTTCCAGGTCTTCGCGCAGGCAGCCTTCCAGGGTGCTGTAGTCGATCCAGCTGTCGGACTTGGTGACGCCAATGCGCTCGGCAAACATCTGGATGGCGGCGGGGGTGTAGCCACGGCGGCGCAGGCCAACGATGGTGGGCATGCGGGGGTCGTCCCAGCCGTTGACTTTGCCCTCCTGAACCAGTTGGGCCAGCTTGCGCTTGCTGGTGATGACGTAGGTGAGGTTCAGGCGCGCAAATTCGTACTGCTTGGGGGCGGGGGCGGCCAGCAGGCCACCTTCGCAAAGGCGGTCCATCAGCCAGTCGTAGAAAGGGCGCTGGTCTTCAAATTCCAGCGTGCAGAACGAGTGGGTGATTTGCTCCAGCGCATCTTCAATGGGGTGCGCAAAGGTGTACATGGGGTAAATGCACCATGTGTCGCCCGTGTTGTGGTGCGTGGCGCGGCGAATGCGGTAGATGGCCGGGTCGCGCATGTTGATGTTCGGCGAGGCCATGTCGATCTTGGCGCGCAGCACGGCTGCGCCGTCGGCCAGCTTGCCACCCTTCATTTCGCGAAAGCGCGCCAGGTTTTCTGCCGGGGTGCGGGTGCGGAAGGGGCTGTTGACGCCGGGCTTGCCAAAGTCGCCGCGGTTCACTCGCATTTCTTCGGGGGTTTGTTCGTCCACATAGGCGTGGCCGGCTTCAATCAGGTATTCCGCCGCGCGATACATGAAGTCGAAGTAGTCGCTAGCCTGGTAGGGCGCGGCGCTGCCGGGGGGCTGGCCGAGCTGGGCCCAGTCAAAACCGAGCCATTTCACGGCGTCGATGATGCTGTTGACGTATTCGGTGTCTTCTTTTTCGGGGTTGGTGTCGTCAAAGCGCAGGTGGCACACGCCGCCGTAGTCACGCGCCAGGCCAAAGTTGATGCAGATGCTTTTGGCGTGGCCCACGTGCAGGTAGCCGTTGGGCTCGGGCGGGAAGCGGGTGCGGATCTTGGCGGGGTCGGGCTCGCCCTTGGCGTGGTGGGCGGCGTCGCCGGGGCTGCCTGCCCAGCGGCGGGTGGCATAGGCGCCTTTTTCTAGATCAGATTCGATGATCTGGCGCAGAAAGTTGCTGGGCTTGACGGCTTCGGGGGCTGCGGCGGTGGCTGCAGGTTGTGTGTTGGCGGGGGTGGGGGTACTCATTCGCCCATTTTAGGCGGCGCTTACGTGGCAAATGGCACAGGTGCCGCTGGCGCGTGTACGTCCAGAAACAATATTGCGGCGGTTTTGTGCCATCCTTTTGGGCACCTGGTGCGTTATGCACGGCAGAGGCCAACCCCGCCCGTGGGCCGCCTCCCCTCAAAAAGGAGATTTCCATGACGAAAACCCGTTCTATCCAAGCCATGGCCGCAGCGGCCGGCGTGGCCCTGGCGCTGCTGACTGGCGCCGGTGCTGCCCAGGCGCGTGATGTCAATTGGTCGATTGGCGTGAATTCGCCTGGCGTGTCGGTGGGCGTGAGCAACGGCTACGGTTATCCCGTGTATGTGGCTCCCCCGCCGGTGTACGTGGCGCCGCGCCCCATCTATTACGCGCCACCGCCACCCCGCGTGTACTACGCGCCCCCCCCCAGCGGTGTACTACGCGCCGCCCCCTGGCTACTACTACCGTGAAGGCCATCGCGGGCATCGCCACCACCGCCACCACGGTGGCCGTGACTGGCGCTGAACGTTAAGGGCCCCTGCGGCCCTGGCTGCGCACCATTCCCCTCGCGCTTCGGGCGTCGTCACCGCCGAAGCGCCTTCCCAGCGCCTTGCCTCTTTGGGGCAGGGCGCTTTTTGCGGCCTGTGCAAACGGCGCGGCAAAAAGGCGCGGTATTCTGGTGCTGCGTGTTTCTTGTGTTTCCAGAAGAAGCAGCTCTCAGCCTTGCCTCCACCCCCATCACCGCCCTATGTCTACTGCCCCGTTGGTTCGCCCCATTCAGCCTGAAGAGGTGGAGTGGTGCGCCGTGCGTGCGCAGGGGCCGGGTGGGCAGAACGTCAACAAGGTATCAAGCGCCGTGCATCTGCGCTTTGATGTGCGGGCATCCGCATTGCCAGAGGCGGTGAAAGAGCGTCTGTTGGCCTTGCACGATTCACGCATCACGCAAGACGGGGTGGTGGTGATCAAGGCCCAGCAGTTTCGCAGCCAGGAGCAGAACCTGGCTGACGCCATGGCCCGGCTCAACGCGCTGGTGCAATCGGTGGCTGCGCCGCCGCGCGTGCGCCGCCCCACCAAGCCCACGTACGGCGCGCAGCAGCGCCGCCTGGCGGGCAAGAGCCAGCGGGGCGAGACCAAGGCGCTGCGGGGGCGGGTGCGCGGCGGGGATTGAGCGGCCAGCCCACACCGCGCGGCGGCTACCACCGCTGGGGTGCCACGAAGAGGGTTGATTCGCAGCATGGGCGGAACAATCCGTCCTTGTTCGGCGGCTTTTTCGTCGGGACGATCTCTTCTACAGTACGAATACTCACAAGAGGTGTTCCATGTCCACGCATTCTTCCGCTCTTTCTACCCCCGCTTCCGCAGCCGTGCCTGCACTGTTCGTGTCGCACGGCGCACCCTTGTTTGCGGTGGAGGCCGGTGAAACCGGTCCGGCGCTGACCCGCTGGGGCCAGGAGCTGAAGGCGCAGTTTCCGGGTCTGCGCGGCGTGGTGGTGATGTCGCCCCACTGGATGGCGCGATCCCCCCTGGTGATGGCGGGTGCGCAGCCCGCCACGTGGCACGACTTTGGCGGCTTTCCTCCCGCGCTGTACCAGTTGCAGTACCCGGCCCCGGGCTCGCCTGCGTTGGCTTCTGAAGTGCTGGAGTTGCTGGGCGCTGCGGGCATTGCCGCGCAGGGCGATGCAGCTCGGCCCTTTGACCATGGTGCCTGGGTGCCGATGATGCACTTGCTGCCGCAAGCCGATGTGCCCGTGGTGCAGGTGGCGCTGCCCGTGGGCGCGGGCCCGGCAGAGGTGTATGCGATGGGCGCTGCCTTGCGCAGCCTGCGCAGCCAGGGCGTGCTGGTGGTGGGCTCTGGCAGCATGACGCACAACCTGGCGGAATTCTTTGGCGGCGCGCGCGAGCCCGCCCCGTATGTGCTGGAGTTCAGCCGCTGGATTGAAGACGCTTTGGCACGGGGCGACCTGAAAGCCTTGCTGAATTACCGCAGCCAGGCCCCGCACGCTGCCCGCGCCCACCCCACGGACGACCATTTCCTGCCCTTCTTCTTCGCGCTGGGCGCAGCAGGCGACGATTTGCGGGCAAACTACCTGAGCCGCGAAGTGATGTACAGCATGCTGGCCATGGATGCCTTTTCGCTGCACCCGGTGCACTGACCGCCAAACCCTGGCCCCTGCACCAAGCGCCCGCCTGGCGGGTGCTGGCGCCCAACTTTTCAACCCGCTCGAGGTGACTGGATATGCTTGATTTGCCACTGACCTTTTTGCAACGCCCCGCCACCGCCACCACGCCCCATCCCTGGTTGCTGGTGCTGATGCACGGCGTGGGCAGCAACGAGCAGGACCTGTTCAGCCTGGCGCCCCAGATACCAGACCGCTTTCATGTGCTGAGCCTGCGGGCGCCGTTTCGGATGGGGCCGGGTTCGCATGCTTGGTTTGATTTCTCCATCGAGCCCAATGGCGAGCGCACCATCAACGAAGCGCAAGAGGCGCAAAGCCGCGCGCTGGTGGCACAGACGGTTCAAGCCGCCAGCGAACAACTGGGCATCCCGCCTGAGCGGGTTGTGGTGGGCGGCTTCAGCCAGGGCGGCATCATGGCGCTGTCGTTACTGCTGACGCAGCCAGCGTTGATGCACGCTGCGCTGGTGTGGCACAGCCGCCTGCTGCCGCAGGTGGTGCCCCTGACGGCGCCTGCGGATGCGCTGCGCGGCAAGCGGCTGTGGCTGAGCCACGGCACCCACGACAACGTGATCCCCCTGGCCCACGCCCAGGCCATCGCGCACCACATGGCTACGCTGCCCGTGTCGGTGGCATACCACGAGTTTCCCAGCGCGCACGAGATCCGGCCATCCGAACTGGCGGCTACGGTGGCGTGGCTTGAGTCCCTTTCGAAGACGCCGATGGCGTTCTAGCCCTGAGGCGAGCGGGGCGCAGTCTACATCGCGTTACGCGCGCCTCACCCAGCGGGTTTCCAATCCAGCAAGCCCCACTGCGGTAGGGGCAGGGAACGCCTGGCTCCTCAGCCAGTCGGACAAGGGTTGTTCCTGTTTTGACCTGAGGAGACCTGATGCGGTATGAACTGGTGGACCTGGCGCTGGTATCGCTCTCCAGCGGGCAGAAAATTCTGGTGCGCATGGGGCCCGCCAACGAGGCGCGGGCCAAAGCGCTGATTCGCGAGCTGCGCAAGCGTGTGGCCACCAGCGCGCTGCAACTCCCGCAACGCTGAAGGGTTGGAGCGGTGGCTGCCGCGCAGCTTGCTACAGCGGCAGCGCCATGGTGCGCTTCACTTCCTTGAGCGAAAAGCTCGTCGAAATCTCACGCACGCCGGGCAGGCTGCGCACATGGGTGCGCACGTAGTCGGCAAACGATTCCAGGTCGGCCGCCACCACCTCCAGCTGGTAGTCATACCGGCCCGAGAGGTTGTGGCATGACAGCACCTGGGGCATGGCCATCACCTCGCGCTCCAGGGCCGAGGTGGTTTCGGCGGTGTGGTCGTGCAGCGCCAGTTGCACAAAGCCCAGCACGCCCCAGCCCACGCGCTGGCGGTGCAGGTGGGCGTGGTAGCCCGCAATCACCCCGGCCTCTTCCAGCGCACGCACGCGCCGCCAGCAAGGCGAGGTGGAAAGCGACACCGCCTCGGCCAGATCGCCCACGGTGGCGCGGCCGTCGCGCTGCAGGGCGTTGAGCAGGGTGCGGTCTACGGGGTCGAGCTGGTAGTGGTGCATGGTGGCTTGCAAGGTGATTGATTAGGGCAAATTTTGCCCTTGTGATTGGATTTTTGGGCAAAGATGGCGAAATTTTGCCCGTCGATGAGGCCAAGAATCGCCACATCCGACCCGCACCCCGCCTGTGGTCGGCCCATCAGGAGACAAGCATGACCCGCACCACCGACCGCTCCACCGCCACCGGTTTCAGCACCCGCGCCATTCACCACGGCTACAACCCCGCCGACCACCAGGGCGCGCTGGTGCCGCCCATCCACACCTCGGCCACCTATGCCTTCCCGGACGTTGCCTATGGCGCGCGCTGCTTTGCTGGCGAGGAACCCGGCTACTTCTACACCCGCATTGCCAACCCCACGCTGGCGCTGCTGGAAGGGCGACTGGCGGCTCTGGAAGAGGGCGCGGGCGCAGTGGTGTTCGGCTCGGGCATGGGCGCCATCACCGCCACGCTATGGTCCATGCTGGAGCCGGGCGACGAAATCCTGGCCGACCTGACGCTCTATGGCTGCACCTTCTCTTTCCTGCACCACGGGCTGGGGCGCTTTGGCGTCACGGTGCGCCATGTGGACATGACCGACCCCGCGCGCTTGGCCGAGGCGCTGACTGCCAAGACCCGCGTGGTCTACCTGGAAACCCCCGCCAACCCCAACATGCGCCTGGTGGACATCGCTGCGGTATCAGCTTTGGCCCACGCCCAGGGCGCCAAGGTGGTGGTGGACAACACCTACTGCACGCCCTACCTGCAGCAGCCATTGCTGCTGGGTGCCGATGTGAGCGTGCATTCCATGACCAAGTACCTGGGCGGCCATGGCGACCTGACGGCGGGCGCAGCCGTGTTTGCCGATGCCGAACTGGCCCAGCGCGTGCGCCTGTACGGCCTCAAAGACATGACGGGCGCGGTGATGTCGGCGCAAGACGCACACCTGGTGATGCGCGGCCTGAAAACCCTGGCCCTGCGCATGGACCGCCACTGCCAGAGCGCTCAGAAGGTGGCCGAGTTCATCGCCGCCCACCCGGCTGCCGCCGCCGTGCACTACCCCGGCCTGCCCAGCTTTGCGCAGCACGCGCTGGCCCAGCAGCAGATGCGGCAGATGGGCGGGATGATTGCTTTTGAGCTGCGCGGTGGCCTGCAGGCGGGTGTGCGCTTCATGGACGCACTGCAACTCGTCACCCGCGCCGTGAGCTTGGGCGACGCTGAAACCCTGGCCCAGCACCCGGCCAGCATGACGCATTCCACCTACACGCCCGAGCAGCGAGCCGCCCACGGCATTGCCGAAGGGCTGGTGCGCCTGTCGGTGGGGCTGGAAGACCTGGACGACCTGCTCGCCGACATCGGGCAGGCGCTGGACCTGGCCCATGCCATGGACCTGAGCGCAGGCATCAACACGGCGATCAGCCCCGAGCGTGCGGCAGCGGCAGCGCCGTTTTGTAGCGCACCTGCTTGAGCGCAAAGCTGGAGCGGATCTTCTCGATGCCCGGAATCGGCGTGAGCTGCTCCAGGATGAACCGCTCCAGCGCCGCAATATCGGGCAGTGCCACGCGGATGAGGTAGTCGGAGTCGCCGCTCATCAGGTAGCACTCCATCACCTCGTCGTGCTCGGCGATGCGCCGCTCGAAGTCGGCCAGCGCCTCCTTGCTCTGCGTCTTCAGGCTGATGTTGATGAACACATTGAGCCCCAGGCCCAGCGCCGCCGCATTGGCCAGCGCCACATAGCGGGCAATCACGCCCGCCGCCTCCAGCGCCTTCACCCGCGCCAGGCAGGGCGAAGGTGACAGGTGCACGCGGCGCGCCAACTCTACGTTGGAGAGCGAACCATCGGCCTGCAACTCGGCCAGAATGCGCAGATCGGTTGCGTCAAGCTTCATATGCTGTCATTTCATTGTGGTGCAGCATATTGTGCTTTTGAAGTGGCGAATTCTGCGCACTTCGGCATCCTATTTTTGGAAAACTTTTCTACAGTGTGCTCCCATGAACGCCCCACTGCCCACCCATCTCCTCAGCCCTCAGGACACTGTGGCTGACATCGACCCCCAAGAAACCGCCGAATGGCGCGACGCCTTTGTGGCCCTGGTGGCCACCGAGGGGCCCGAGCGGGCTCGCCTCATATTGGCCGAGCTGGTGCACCTGGCGCGCACCCAGCAGATTGGCTGGCAGCCGCAGCTCAACACGCCCTACGTGAACACCGTGGCCGTGCAGAACCAGCCCGTCTTCCCGGGCGACTTGGCGGTGGAAGAGCGGCTGGCGTCCATCATGCGCTGGAACGCGCTGGCCATGGTGGTGCGGGCCAACCAGGCCGATCTGGGCGGTTCAAGCGAGCTGGGCGGGCACATTGCCAGCTATGCCAGTGCTGCGGATTTGTTTGAGAGCGGCTTCAACCACTTCTTCCGTGCCCGCGAGGGGCTGGGCGAGGGCCAGCACCGGGGCGACCTGGTGTTCTTTCAGCCGCACAGCGCGCCGGGGGTGTACGCACGGGCGTTTTTGGAGGGGCGCTTGTCTGAGCAAGACCTGATGCACTACCGCCAGGAGCTGACAGCGCCCGCCGCCGGGGCGCAGGGCCTGTGCAGCTACCCGCATCCGTGGCTGATGCCTGATTTTTGGCAGTTCCCCACCGGCTCGATGGGCATTGGGCCCATCAGCAGCATCTACCACGCACGCTTTATGCGCTACCTCACGCACCGCAACTTGCTCAACTGCGAAGGGCGCAACGAGGCAGGGGGACACACCGCGAAGCGGCGTGTGTGGGGCGTGTTTGGCGATGGCGAGATGGACGAGCCCGAAAGCATGAGCGCCCTGACCCTGGCCGCACGTGAGGGGCTCGATAACCTCGTGTGGGTAGTCAACTGCAACCTGCAGCGGCTGGACGGCCCGGTGCGCGGCAACGGCCGCATCATTGACGAACTGGAGCGCCTGTTTGCCGGTGCGGGCTGGAACGTGGTGAAACTGGTGTGGGGCAGTGACTGGGACGGCCTGTTTGCCCGCGACCTGACAGGCGCGCTGGTGCGCACGCTGCAAGGCACGGTGGATGGGCAAATGCAGACCTTTGCGGCGAAGGACGGGCGCTTTAACCGCGACAACTTCTTCGGCCAAAGCCCCGAGCTGGCCGCGCTGGCCCAGGGCATGACGGACGAGCAGATCGACCGCTTGAAGCGCGGCGGGCACGACCTGGTGAAGATCCACGCCGCATATGCCGCCGCTGCTGCCCACAAGGGCCAGCCCACCGTCATCCTGGCCCACACCAAGAAGGGCTACGGCATGGGCACGGCGGGGCAGGGCAAGATGACCACGCACAGCCAGAAGAAGCTTCATGATTCCGACCTCATCGAATTCCGCAACCGTTTTAACCTGCCGCTCACCGACGCGCAGGCCACGGGCCTGGCCTTCTACAAGCCTGCTGAAGACAGCCCTGAGATGCAGTACCTGCGCCGCCACCGCCAACAACTGGGTGGCTACTTGCCGCGGCGCGAGACCGTGTGCGATGCGCTGCCCGTGCCCGCCATCGAAAGCTACGCGCAGTTCGCGCTGCAGGCCGATGGCAAGGAGATGAGCACCACCATGGCCTTTGTGCGCATGCTGGGCACGCTGCTCAAGGATGCGCAACTCGGCCCCCGCATCGTGCCCATCGTGGCCGACGAGGCGCGCACCTTTGGCATGGCCAACCTGTTCAAGCAGGTCGGCATCTACAGCAGCGTGGGCCAGCGTTATGCGCCCGAGGACATTGGCTCGGTGCTGAGCTACCGCGAGGCGCTGGACGGCCAGATCCTCGAAGAAGGCATCAGCGAGGCCGGGGCCATCGCCAGCTGGACCGCGGCGGCCACCAGCTACAGCGTGCACGGCCTGGCCATGCTGCCGTTCTACATCTACTACTCGATGTTCGGCTTTCAGCGCGTGGGCGATGCCATCTGGGCGGCTGCCGACCAGCGGGCGCGGGGCTTTTTGCTGGGCGCCACCTCGGGCCGCACCACGCTGGGCGGCGAGGGCCTGCAGCACCAGGACGGCAGCAGTCATCTGGTGGCAGCGACCATCCCCAATTGCAAGGCGTACGACCCAGCCTACGCAGGCGAGATGGCCGTCATCATCGACGCTGGCATGCGCGAAATGGTGACCGAGCAGCGCGACGTTTTCTACTACGTCACGCTGATGAACGAGAATTACGCCCAGCCCGACTTGCCAGCGGGTGCCACCGAAGGTGTGCTGCGTGGCTGCTATGTTTTCAGGAGCTACCAGCGCTTGATGGGCGGGCGTGAGAGCCCGATTTCATCCAAATACGTCACCCTGATGGGCTCGGGCGCCATCCTGACCGAAGTGGTCAAGGCAGCCGAGCTGCTGGCGGCTGAAGGCGTGGAGGTGACCGTGCTGAGCGTGACCAGCTGGAGCGAGCTGGCCCGCGATGGCGTGGCCTGCGAACAGCGCGCCTTGAGTGGCGAGGCCGAGCACGGCACGCCTTGGCTCACGCAACAACTGGCAGGCACCGCCGGGCCGGTGATCGCCGCCACCGACTACGTGCGCGCCGTGCCCGAGACGGTGCGCGCCTTCGTGCCCGAAGGCCGCCGCTACATCACCCTGGGCACCGACGGTTTTGGCCGCAGCGACACGCGCGCGGCGCTGCGCCAGTTCTTTGGGGTGGATGCCCAGACCGTGGCGAAGGCGGCGCGGTTTGCGTTGGGTTTATAGCCAAAATGGCTGCTGGCGCTTGATGGATAAGCGCCAGCAGCTATTGAAAATATAGCATTCACACTGCGCAACCCAAGGTACTGCGGGCCATCGCTGGCGCACAGCTTGGGGGCCGATGGCCTTCAGTCGGTCATCGCCTCACGCCGGAAGAACGCATCCAGCACGGGCACCAGGCTGGCGAACTCTTGCGCAAACCGGGCGCGGTTTACAAAGTAGGCCTCGCAGGCCACGGCAAAGAACTCGGATTGCGATGTGGCTCCATACCCATCAAGCCAGGGCTTTTCAGCGCCAAAACGCTCGGCCAGAATCACGCGCTCGCGAAAGTCCTGGTAGGCGGGCTCCCACGCGTTCCACCACGCTTCATAGGCCGCTCGGCCCGTGCGTGCGCCCATGAAGCCCGCAGGCAATGGCGGGCAGCCGTTGGCGTCGCCGCTGCGCATGTCCAGCTTGTGCACAAATTCATGCACCACCACGTTGTGGCCGCGCGCGGTGTTTTCGTGGGCGTTGGCAATGTGCTGCCAGCTCAGCATCACCGGGCCGCGCTCCATGGCCTCGCCCAGCAGCACCTGTGCGTGTTCGTGCACCACGCCTGCCTCGTCCACCATCTGCCGCCGGGCCACGGCTTCACCGGGGTGGACCACGATGGTCACGAAATCGTCGTACCAGTCCAGGGCCTTGGCGGCATCGCCCAGGTGCAGCAGGGGCAGGCAGGCCTGCGCCGCAATGTCGATGGCCATGGCATCGGTCACTTCCAGCCCATGGGCGCCGTGGAACTGCTTTTGGTCCATGAACAGTGCGCTGAGCGCGCGCAGCTTGCCCTGCTCGGGCAGCGACAGGCGGGCCAGGAAGGGGTAGCGCTGCAGGGTTTGCAGCCAAAGCTCTGCCGAAATGTCGGGCACGGGGGCCACGGTGGCACGCACACTGCGCCAGAGCCGGTTGAGAAAAGGGGGCATGGTGGGCTGGATCGGGGCCTGCTGTGGGCACGCCCCTGAGTTCAATACACCCGCTACATGGGGCCCAGGGCCACGCGTTCCAAGCCCGTGGCCGACAAACGCAGTGTTTCCAGGCGCGGGGGTAATGCGGCCGCGTCCCAGTCGCTGAGCACCACGCGCTGCAAGCCGGGTGCCAGGGCATGGTCTGCCGGGCGGTGGGTGTGGCCGTGGATGAGGGTGTGCGCGCCTGCGGCCTGCAGCCAGGCGATGGCGCTCGCGTGGTCCACATCGGCATAGACCGTGCCCGACTGCTTGCGCGCTTCACTCTCTTGCCGAATACCGCGCGCCTGTGCGCGGCGCGTAGCGAGCGGTTGCGACAGAAACTGTTGCTGCCAGGCGGGGCTGCGGGCCTGCACGCGAAAGCGCTGGTAGTCCACATCGTCCACGCACAGCAGATCGCCATGGCTGAGCAGGTAGCGCTGGCCTGCAAAGCTCAGCACGGTCGGGTCTTGCAGGCCGGTGATGCCGCAGTGCTTCAAGAAAGCGCCGCCCGCCAGAAAGTCGCGGTTGCCGTGCATGAAGTACAGCGCGGTGCGCCGTGCAGCGGCCTGGAGCTGGGCGCACACCTGGCCCTCAAAACTGCCAGGGTCGTGGATGGCATCGTCGCCCACCCACACTTCAAAAATGTCGCCCAGTAAAAAGACGGCGTCGGCCGGCGTGGTTAGCAGGTACTGCTGCCAGGCGGCCACGGTGGCGGGTTCGCTGGCCTGCAGGTGCAGGTCGGAAATGAAATCGACCGTGCGCCAGTGTGAGGGAGCAACAAGCTCCTCCAACGGGGGCACGGTCGGGGTCACGGAGTTCGTTTCTCTCAGAGCTTCATGCGCACAGCCATGAGCGCGGCGCATGAAACCGGCGCGATGCAAGCCAGTGGCCGCCGCGCAAGGTCCGCCCCGCCGCGCTGGCGGCGTCTCCCTTCCCGAATTGCGCAGCAATTCGAGAGAAGGGGGAAGGCGCGCAGCGCCTCAGGGGGATGAGGCTCAAAGCGCCACAGCCTTGTCGATGACCACGGGGTCAAAGGGCACGTCGTCGTGGAAGCCCTTGCGGGTGGTGCGCACGGCCTTGATGGCATCGACCACTTCCTGGCCCTTCACCACCTTGCCGAACACGGCGTAGCCCCAGCCTTGGGGGGTGGGCGAGCTGTGGTTCAGGAAGCCGTTGTCCACGGTGTTGATGAAGAACTGGGCGGTGGCGCTGTGGGGGTCGCCCGTGCGGGCCATGGCCACGGTGTACATGTCGTTCTTCAGGCCGTTCTTGGCTTCGTTTTCGATGGGGGCCTGGGTTTCCTTTTGCTTCATGTCGGCAGTCATGCCGCCGCCTTGCACCATGAAGTTCTTGATCACGCGGTGGAACACGGTGCCGTTGTAGAAGCCGCTGTTCACGTAGGCCAGGAAGTTGGCGGTGGACTTGGGCGCGTTCACGGCGTCCAGTTCCAGGGTGATGACGCCTTGGGTTGCGGTTTCAGCCACGTTGATGGTGACGTGGAGTTCAACTTGTGGATTGCTCATTGCAGTGCTTTCTTCAAAAAATCACTTCACCACGGTGGCAGAGGTGATGGTGACGGGGGTGTTGGGAACGTTTTGGTGGGGGCCCTTGTTGCCCGTGGCCACGGCCTTGATCTTGTCGACTACCGCGGTGCCTTCCACCACCTTGCCGAACACGGCGTAACCGTGGCCGTCAGGGTTGGGGGCGTTGAGCATGGCGTTGTCCTTCACGTTGATGAAGAACTGCGAGGTGGCCGAGTTGGGGTTGCCCGTGCGCGCCATGGCGATGGTGTAGGTGTCGTTTTTGAGGCCATTGTTGGCTTCAAGCGGGATGGGTGACTTGGTGGGCTTTTGCACCATGTCGGCAGTGAAGCCGCCGCCCTGGATCATGAAGCCGTCGATCACGCGGTGGAACACCGTGCCGTCGTAGTGCTTGTCGTTCACATAGGCGAGGAAGTTCTCCACCGTCTTGGGAGCCTTGGCAGGGTCGAGCTGCACCACGATGTCGCCCAGGGAGGTGGTCAGCTTGACCTTGGGGGCCGTCTGAGCGTGGGCGGGTGCTACGGAAAACATAGCTGCTAGCGCAAATCCAGCAAGCGCCAGCACCGATTTTCTTTTGGAAATCATCCAATCACTCCTTCAAAAAAGATTTGCCATTGCTGGCCGCGTCGCGTCCAGTACTGGCGTTTGATGGGGCCGGTGCGCGCACCTTCGGCCACTTCGCCGAACGTTACCACCATGGTGTCGGCCGAGTCCGTCCAGCGCAGGTAAGCCTTGTCCTTGAGGTGGACAGGGCGGCCCTTGAGCGCCTGGGATTCCGCCTGCAGCACAGTGGCCCATTCAGACAGGGGCTTTTTCTTGTGGCTCTGGAAGTCAGGCGCGTAAAAGCCGAGCAGGCGGTTCATGTTGCCTTCGGACTTGGCAGCGCTCCAGGCGTTGAGCACGGCTTCGAACGAATTGCGCTCGGCCTGCACGCTGTGGGCCTGCACCCATTGCAGTTGCTTGGCAATCACCACGGGGGTGGAGCGGGGCTCCACCGTGCGCAGAATGCGCTCCAGATCCGGGTTGGCCAGGGCCACGCAGCCATCGGTGGCCAGCGGTGCGCGAGAAAACTGGTCGGGCGGCGTGCCGTGCAGCCAGATGCCGCTGCCGGTCTTGCCCCGCACCTGGTCCAGCGGGTTGGGGTAATTGATGGGCAGGGCACCCGCACCGTAAAAGTCCTTCAGCGTCGCAGGGTCCAGCCGACTGGTGATGAAGTACACGCCCAGGGGGGTGCGCTGGTCGCCTTCTGTCGCCTTTTCAATGCCCAGCTTGCCTACCGAAGCGTAGTAATCCGCCACCAGCTTCAGGCCCTTGTCGGTGTTCTCGAACAGGTACAGCCGCGAACGCGAGGCATCCACGGCAATCGCATGCTTGTAGCGGGGGGCCAGCTCGACAAACTGCGCCGGGATGTGGGTGGACGCGGGGCGGTTGCGCTGCGCCTGCACACGCTGGCGTGATTCGGTGCGCAGTTCGTCCAGCGTGGCAATCACCTCGGGCGGGTAGGGCAGGGAGGGCTCCGGGACATCGCCCAGTTGCTTGACGGGGCGCACGCGGGCCGCCAGCAGGTCGCCCACGGCCAGTTGCGCCAGTTGAAAGTTGGGATGCTCGCGCGCCAGGCTTTCGGCCTGCACCAGTGCCTCGCGCCCCCGGCCTTCGCTGGCCAGCTGGTACACCTTCAGCAACCGCGCCTCGGCCTGCCCGTCTCGCAGTGCGGGGGCGGCCACCGGGGCTGCGGGCTTGGCCGTAGCGCGCTTGGAGGGGGCCGCTGAGCGCTGGTTTTTTGCAGCGGCTTGCGGTGCCTGGGCCGATGTGCGCTTGGGCGGCTGCGATGGCTGTGCGTAGGCGCTGGCCTGCACAGCCATGGCAAGCAGCGTCAGGGTACTGGCGGTGTGACGAATCCAGGTGGGCATTCCCACCCTGCGGCGCTGTGTCAAGGGGCTGTCAAGATAAAGGAAAGAGGGCAAGTCAAGGTCAGGCGCCCGCCGCACACATCACTGCCCGTGGGCAGGGTTGGTGCAGCGCAGGCGGTTTGCAGGTCAGCCGCCAGTGGCTTCGCGCACGATAAGCCAGCGGCCGTTGCTCTCGACCAGATCCAGCGTCTTGCGGCTGGAGACGTTCAGCGAGTCAGCGCTGTAGGCTTGGCGGAAGCGCGCCGTGGCCTTATTGCCGTTCACCGAAACGTTCAGGTCGGACACCTGCACGGTGATCTTGGATTTGCCCACGATCCGGGCCTCACGTTCTTTTTCCCACGCGGCGCGGGTCATGCGACCTGGTGGGTCAAAGTCTTTGCCGTATGCGGCCAGGTAGGCCTTCATGTCTTTGGCAGCCCAGGCGGCTGCCCAGGCTTGCACGGCTGCGGTGACTTCCTTGGCATCCTTCGCGGCTTCTTGCTTGGCTGCGTCTGGCGCGGCGGGTGCCGGGGCCGGTGTGGCAGCCGGTGCAGCCGCTGTGGCGGCAGGGGCCGGTGTGGGGGCGGGGGCCGCAGCGGGTGCTGGGGCCGCAGCAGGTGCAGGGGCCGGTGCCGGCCGCTGGGTAGCCACCACGGCCGGGGCAGGCGCTGCCGCTGCAGGCTTGGCACCCTTGGCAATGTCGGCCGAGAACAATTCGCGGATCAGGGCCAGCTTGGGCTTGACCGATGTGGCGTTGGCCGCATCCAGCTGCAGTGCCTTGTTGTAGGCCTGGCTGGCCAGCTTGGCGTAAATGTCGCCCAGGTTTTCGTGCGCGGTGGCGTAGCTGGGGTTGGTGCGGATGGCCATTTCCAGCGCGGTGCGGGCCTTGTCCAGCTGGTTCTGGTTGGCATACAGCACGGCCAGGTTGTTGTAGGGCTCGGGCAGCTCTGGGTAATCTTCCGTCAACTTGGTGAACGTGGCCACGGCGTCTGCCGGCTTGCCCGATTCGGCCTGGGCCACACCCTTGAGAAAGCGCAATTGCGGATCGCGGGGCGTGGCAGACAATCGCTGGTCCGTCTTGGTCAGGGCTTCGGCCGCTTTGCCTGCCTTGAGCAGCTGCGTGATTTCGGCATAGTCGTTGGCCTGCGCCTGGGCAGCACCGGTACCGACAAGGGCCGTCAGTGCCAACAGGCGCAGTAGTCGGGGAAGGGTGCGGCGGACTTGCTTCATGAGGGTTCTGGAGGGGTTGAACGGCGTGAAACCCGGGCCGGGCTTATACTGCGGCGGATTGTAGCTGAGGGGGTTGTCATGACGGAGCACTGTTGCCGCTGGTGATTTCATCGGTCGCCCACTAGAGGCGCCGTCCCCCGCGAGGGACCATTTCCTCGCGCTACAGGGCGATCCGCATCGCCCATCCACACCCCCGATCCCGACCCTGACATCCCATGAGCTTGCGCATCTACAACACGCTGTCGCGTGCATTGGAAGACTTTTCTCCGCTCGAACCTGGCCACGTCCGCATGTACGTCTGCGGCATGACCATTTATGACCTGTGCCATATTGGCCACGCGCGCATGATGATGGCGTTTGATGTGGTGCAGCGCTGGCTCAAGGCCAGCGGCATGCGCGTGACCTATGTGCGCAATATCACCGACATTGACGACAAGATCATCAAACGTGCGCTGGAGCGTGGCATCACGATCCGCCAGCTCACCGACGAGATGATCGCTGCCATGCACCAGGACATTGGCGCCCTCGGCATCGAGCCGCCCTCGGTTGAACCCCGCGCCACGGAATATGTGCCGCAAATGCTTTCGCTGATTGGCCAGCTGGAAGGCAAGGGCCTGGCCTACCGCGCCAGCAATGGCGATGTGAACTACTCCGTGCGCAAGTTCGATGGCTACGGCAAGTTGTCGGGTAAGTCACTCGACGAGCTGCGTGCGGGTGAGCGCGTGGCCGTGCAAGACGGCAAGGAAGACCCGCTCGACTTCGTGCTGTGGAAGTCTGCCAAGGCCGATGAGCCGGACGACGCCAAGTGGGCGAGTGAGTTCGGCACGGGCCGCCCCGGCTGGCACATCGAGTGCTCGGCCATGAGCTGCGCCACGCTGGGCGAGACGTTTGACATCCACGGCGGTGGTGCGGACCTTCAGTTTCCTCACCACGAGAACGAAATCGCCCAGAGCGAAGGCGCCACGGGCAAGCCGCTGGCCAAGTTCTGGGTGCACAACGGGTTTGTGCGCGTGGACAACGAGAAGATGTCCAAGAGCCTGGGCAACTTCTTCACCATCCGCGATGTGCTCCAGCAATACGACGCTGAAACGGTCCGCTTTTTCATCGTGCGCGCCCATTACCGCAGCGCACTCAATTACAGCGATGCCCACCTGGACGACGCGCGCCAGGCCCTCAAACGCCTGTACACCGCGCTGAGCCTGGTGGAGCCTGCGACTGTGTCTGTGGATTGGAGCAACCCCTACGCCGCCCGCTTCAAGGCCGCCATGGACGAAGACTTTGGTACGCCCGAAGCCGTGGCAGTGCTGTTTGACCTGGCCAGCGAAGTCAACAAGACCCGGTCTGCCGAACTGGCTGGTCTGCTCAAGGCCCTGGCCCAATGCCTGGGCTTGCTGCAGGGCGATCCCAAGGCGTTTTTGCAGGCGGGTGCTGGACTCGACGAAGCCGCCATTCAGGCGCAAATTGCCGCCCGCGCAGCAGCCAAGGCTGCCAAGGACTTTGCTGAGGCCGACCGCATCCGTCAGGCCCTGCTGGCCCAGGGCATCGTGCTCAAGGACTCTGCAGCCGGTACGACCTGGGAAGCTGCACAGTGATTCTTTTTATGAAGAAAACCGCCATTAAGGCAGACTGGATGAGCGGTGGCAGCTACTAAAAAAATAGCATCTGCGGATGCAGCCCAGGCATTGCCTGATCTGGCGACGCCGGCCTACTGGGCTGAGGCCTGCAAACACCTGGTCAAGAAAGACCGGGTGATGAAGCGCCTGATCCCCCAATTTGGCGATGCAGCGCTGCAAACCCGGCGCGATGCATTCACCACGCTGGCGCGCAGCATCGTGGGCCAGCAGTCGTCGGTCAAAGCCGCACAAGCCGTGTGGGAACGCTTTGCCGCGTTGTCGCGAACCCTGAGCCCGGCCCATGTGCTCAAGCTCAAGGTGGACGATATGCGCGCCGCAGGCTTGTCGGCCCGCAAGATCGACTATCTGGTGGATTTGGCCCTGCACTTTGACAACGGCAAGCTGCACGTCAAGGACTGGGAGTCCATGGACGACGAGGCCATCATTGCCGAGCTGGTGGACATCCGTGGCATTGGCCGCTGGACGGCCGAAATGTTCCTCATCTTCTATCTGCAGCGCCCCAATGTGCTGCCGCTGGATGACCCTGGACTGATCACCGGTATCAGCCAGAACTATTTTTCGGGCGAGCAGGTCAGCCGCAGCGATGCGCGTGAAGTGGCCGAGGCCTGGAAGCCTTGGTGCAGTGTGGCGACTTGGTATATTTGGCGGTCGCTGGACCCCGCACCCACTGCCGATTGACGGCGGACAACCGACCCTTGTTTGACATCGGTTACATTGCGTGCCGTTCGCGGCTGCCCCGCAGTGCGCGACCTAAGGAGAAAAACGTTGGCGAAAAAAACCTTTCTGGATTTCGAACAGCCGATTGCTGAGCTCGAATCCAAAATCGAAGAACTGCGCTACGTGCAGACTGAAAGCGCTGTCGATATTTCTGAAGAAATCGATCAGCTCAGCAAGAAGAGCCAGCAGCTCACCAAAGACATCTACAGCGAGCTGAGCCCCTGGCAGATCACCAAGATTGCCCGCCATCCCGAGCGTCCCTACACGCTCGACTACGTGCGCGACATCTTCACTGACTTTGTGGAACTGCACGGCGACCGTCACTATGCGGACGACCTCTCCATCGTAGGTGGCTTGGCCCGCTTCAACGGCCACGCCTGCATGGTGATGGGCCACCAAAAGGGCCGCGACACCAAAGAACGCGCCATGCGCAACTTTGGCATGAGCAAGCCCGAGGGCTACCGCAAGGCGCTGCGCCTGATGAAGACGGCCGAGAAGTTCAAGCTGCCTGTGTTCACCTTTGTGGACACGCCCGGTGCTTACCCCGGCATCGATGCCGAAGAGCGCGGCCAGTCCGAGGCCATTGGCCGCAACATCTTCGAGATGGCGCAGCTCGAAGTGCCCATCATCACCACCATCATTGGCGAAGGCGGCTCTGGCGGCGCGCTGGCCATCAGCGTGGCTGATCAGGTCGTGATGCTGCAATACGCCATCTATTCCGTTATCAGCCCAGAAGGCTGTGCCTCCATCCTCTGGAAGACGAGCGACAAGGCCCAGGAAGCGGCCGATGCCTTGGGCATTACTGCCCACCGCCTCAAGGCTCTGGGCTTGGTGGACAAGATCGTGAGCGAGCCCGTGGGCGGCGCCCACCGCGACCACAAGCAAATGGCGGCTTTCCTCAAGCGCGCTTTGGGCGATGCCTTCCGCCAATTGGCCGACCTCAAGACCAAAGACCTGCTGGATCGTCGTTATGAGCGTCTGCAAAGCTATGGCCGCTTCAGTGACACCAAGGCAGACAGCCGCTGAACGCCTGACTGTGGCCACGAGTTTCGCGCTACGTAGCACCGCTGCAAAGGCCCCGGATGGGGCTTTTGCATTTGTGCCGATGGCTGGGCTTCTCTCTCGCCTTCGGTGGATTGCTCAATGGTGCCAGTGCGGGGCAGGGCATGCGGAGGTCTGGGCATGACCATCTCCGTGGACGCTGCCATGGCGGCGTTTTCGCCCAAGCTACCTTTGGCGGTGGGGCTCAGTGGGGGCGCAGACTCCACGGCGCTGTTGTTGGCTGCGTCACGAAAGTACCCGGGACAAGTCAGCGCCATCCATGTGAACCATGGCCTGCAAGCGGCGGCAGCGTCTTTCGAGCGGCATTGCGTGCAGCTGTGCAACGCTCTCGGTGTTCCCTTGTTCGTGCAGCGTGTGGACGGCCGCCACGCCAGCGGCCAGAGCCCGGAAGATGCTGCACGCCAGGCGCGCTATCAGGCATTTGATGCTGCACTGGCCTCTGAGCCTGCGCTAGCTGCTATCAAGACTGTAGCGCTGGCGCAGCATGCAGACGATCAGGTGGAAACCATGCTCCTTGCCTTATCGCGCGGCTCAGGGGTCGCCGGCATCGCAGCCATGCCCGCCCACTGGCAACGGCAAGGGCGCGTTTGGTGCAGGCCACTGCTCCAGGTATCCAGTCATGACGTGCGCGACTGGTTACGCCAAGGTGGGCATGCATGGATAGAAGACCCCAGCAACACAGACCAGCGTTTCACCCGCAATCGCATTCGCGCCCAGCTACTGCCTGCGCTTCAGGCAGTTTTCCCCTCGTATCGGGAAACGTTTGGACGAACCGCGGCCAACGCAGCCCAGGCAGACGAATTGCTGCAAGAGATCGCAGAGCAAGACCTCGCTGCCACGGGCTTGCCTCCCACGATACAGCGCCTACAGACGCTGACCCGCTCAAGGCAGGCCAACGTCTTGCGCTACTGGCTGCGAATCCATCACCAAACCACCCCATCCGCCGCCCAGCTGGCGGAGCTGCTGGATCAGATAGCTGCGTGCACGACCCGAGGACACCGTTTGCGCCTGAAAGTGGGGCGTGGCTTTGCGCTGAGGCAAGGGGCTGTACTTGAATGGAGTGCGGCCTGAAACCTCTCCGGCAAGCCTCCAGGTTTTCCTAGAAAGCCTCAAAAATGAGGCATAATAGCGGGATTGGAAACGTGACCGAGTGGCCGAAGGTGCTCCCCTGCTAAGGGAGTATGGGGTGTAGAGCCTCATCGAGGGTTCGAATCCCTCCGTTTCCGCCACAAACTATTTCTAAGTTGTTGATTTAGAAAGCAAAAAGCCACCGAAAGGTGGCTTTTTTGTTTCCAGGCCATTTTTCTAACCATACTTTGAAACTGGCTGTGGCTGGATGAAGCCGGGCAATCTTGGACGATTCAAGTCGCGGAACACCCGGCTGGTCCACTCGCGTTACTGCGTCTGCATTGCCCCATACTGCCCAGTGAACGACTGCCCCTGCCGCACAGCATCCAGCAGTTGCACTACCCCGGCATTGCCGCGCTTGCCGATCCAAGCCGCCACTTCCGCACGCGCCTGGCAGTAGGTCTTAAAGAATACGTCCTCCGGCCCGGTGTAGGCCGCCCAGTCTGTCTCCAGATCGAGCTTGCGCAGGTCATCAATACCCTTGCCGGTGACGTTAGTGCAGATCGGCTCACCAGCGATGTAAGTCGCCAGCCCCTCATCGAACCAGGCTGGCACGTGCTTGCCACCAGTGCGCGCCGCCACCTCCACATGCGAGAACTCGTGGGCGAGCACATAGGGGTTCTGCGTCCAGGTCGGTGACGTGAGCACCACGGTCATGCGCGGCGCCACATACTGACCCGCATAGGTATTCGGGTACAGCGTCACATTACGCCGCCGAGGCCCCGCAAAATAGTCCGCACATGTCCCCGACTGGCACACCAGCACATCCGGATGGGTCGCTTGCAGCGTGCCGTAGACCTTGCGATCCATCTCCAGAGCTGTCTGGATGCCAGTGACGATCCCTGGCCAGAGATTCTTGGCAACCGCCGGTTCAATAAACACGTTGCCGCAGGCAGCCACCAAGGTTGCACCATTGAACGACGGCGGGGAGTTGGCCGCGCCACCAGGGCAAGCCAGCGCTTTCACTGTGAAGCTGGTTAGGGCCGTTGATCCGGTGAACACAGTTCCAGCCGCATCCTTCGTCGCTGGTGCGTCCACCGAGGCCGTGCACTGCGCATTGGCGGCGACGCCCGGGGCATCCGGTTTGAAGGTTGCCACGGCGCCGGAGACAGCAATGCCAGTAAGTTAAGCAAAGGCCCTTCGGGGTCTTTGTTGTTTGTACAGTG